>NZ_MJWQ01000067.1:0-20806 GCF_001762325.1 Campylobacter sp. BCW_6871
GCAAAACTTATTTTAGAATTTTCTTTACTTTCTTTATTAGCTTTTGCTTGTGAAAGTATAGAATTATAGTTTGAGTTATCATTGATGCTAAAGATACTCATATTAATTCCTTGATTTAGATTTTTCTGCCTTCAATCTAAATATATTAAAATAATATAAGCAAAATCTGTTCCGTTTTGGGGTGGAGTTATTTTTCTAAATAAATTTTTAAAGCCCTTTCATAGTCTTCTTTAGTATCAATCCCCATGCTTGTTGTTGAAATTTCAAACATTTTGATTTTTTTACCATTTTCTATAGCTCTTAATTGCTCTAATTTTTCCGCTCTTTCAAGTGCAGAACTTGATAAAGAACAAAATTCCCTTAAAGCTTTGACACTATAAGCATAAATGCCTAAATGCCCTTTAAAACTTTCCTCGTAATTTTCTCTTTCATAAGGGATTTTAGCTCTTGAAAAATACAAGGCATACCCTTCTTTATCGCAAAGCACTTTAACCAGATTAGGATCTATAGCTTCTTCTTGAGTGATTTTTTTATAACAACTCGCCATAAAAGCCTTTTTATCCAAGCAAGAACTTGCAAATTCTTTAAATTTTAATAAATTTTCACATTCTATAAAAGGCTCATCAGCTTGGACATTGATAATAATCTCATCATCTTTTAAAGCTAGTTTCTTACAAGCTTCATTAATCCTATCCGTACCGCTTTCATGATCTTTGCTTGTTAAAACCGCATTTAGACCATATTCTTTAGCGATACTTAAAACCTTTTCATCGTCTAAAGCTATACAAACTTCATCCACGCTACTTACTCTTCTTGCAGTAGCCACAAACATAGGCACTCCACCTATATCACATAAAATTTTCTCATGAAAACGACTTGATTTTAATCTTGCAGGGATAATAATCATTTTTGCATCCAATCTAAAATTTCTTTTTTTATATTTCTGGCTTCAAATACCTTTTCATCGCTATTTTTCAAATCAAATAAAGCCAAAATTTCATCTTTAACTTGGACATTAAACTCTTTAGCTATAAATTTTAAATCTTCTTTTTCATTCTTAGAATCCCTATCATATAAAGCTTTTATCATACTTGGAGTAAATTTTGTCCATTCTGCTGTAGAAGTGATAATGCTAGGTTTTAAAGGATCAAGCATTTTAAAACAAGTTGCAGTGTGCGGATCGATTAAAATCTTGCTTTGTTTGATAAATTGCATACATTCTTCATCGGTGCAAAAATCTGCTTCAAAATCTTCTTGCAAACTTTGTAATTCTTCTTTTTCAAGTTTAAAATATCTCTCATTTTTTAACAAATTCATCAGTTCTTTAGTTCTTTTATCTTTAAATTTCGCAAACAAAAGTCTTTCGATATTAGATGAAATAAGTATATCCATAGCTGGAGAAATAGTCTTCTTAAGACTTTTTTCACGCAAATCATAAATGCCCTGATTAAAAAATTCGCTCAAAATATTATTCGCATTTGAAGCAATTTTGATTTTTGAAATTTTAGCTCCCATTTTTTTAGCATAAAAAGCTCCTAAAGCATTGCCAAAATTCCCACTTGGAACGATGATTTGCACTTCTTCTAAAAACTCATTAAAAAGTTTTAAACTCGCATAATAATGATAAATAATCTGAAATAAAATACGTCCAAAATTTACAGAATTTGCTGCACAAAGCTCATAATTTAAAGCTTTAATTTCATTTTGAAAATCTTTTGAAAAAAGCAATTCTTTTAAAGTGCGTTGCGCTGCGTCAAAATCCTCATCTATAGCAAAAACTTTCAAATTATCCTTATCTAAAGCTCGCATTTGCAACTCTTGAACTCCACTTGTGCCACCTTTTGGATACATACAAGCTACTTTAACATTTTTTGCATTTTCAAAACTTTTTAGGGTTGCAGGCCCTGTATCGCCACTTGTAGCACAGATAATTAAAATATTTTTATCCTTTGAAAATTCGCTTAAAAGCACACCAAAAGGCTGTAAAGCCATATCTTTAAAAGCTCTTGTAGGCCCATGCCAAAGCTCGTTAATATAGGTTTTTTCAGAGATTTTTTGCAAAGAAATAGGTGTATTTTTATCATCAAAGCTTTCGTAACTTTTCAAAGCCTTTTTGAAAAGCTCTTCTTCACCAAAACCAAAACTTTCTATAAGCTTTAAAGCAAAATCTTTATAAGACAAATTGGCATATTTTTCTCCTTCAAAAATAGGCAAATTTAAAGGTGAGTAAAGCCCTCCTTCTGGGGCGTTTGGGTTAATCAAAGCTTCCTTAAAACTTGATACATTATTTACATTTCTGCTCTCGACCAATTTCACTATTCAAACTCCTTGATATAAGTTTTTATTTTTTCTCTTAATGAATCTTTTAATTCTATATTTAATTCTATAATTTGACATTTAAAACCAAAATCTTTAACTTTAACAAAATCCTTAAAAGTAAGCATTAGTGTATCGCAATTATGTTTTTTTAGCAAATTTTCTAATTCTTCTTTTTTAAATTCATAATGATCTTTAAAAAAATAACAAGCCCTTGCTTTGATAAAATGCTCATGCAATCTAAAAGGTTTAGCAATAGCAGTTACCAAAACAGCCTTTGGATTTTCTTTTACAAAAGAATAACGCACAAAATCCCTACCTTCTAATGCAATAAAATCAGCCCTTTTTTCATAAAATTTTGGCAAACGATAAGCTCCACTTGGCAAAGTAAAATTAAAATAAGGTTTGATTTTACTTTCAAGTAAAATATCAAATTTTTTAATATGAAATTTAGAAAAAGCATCATCAAGTACAACGATTTTAGCTCCCAACTCAAAAGCTTTTTCAATACCTTTTACTCTATCTTCACTTACAATCACACCTTTGATATTTTCTTCAAAAGCATACTCCATAGCTTCATCGCCACTTTGTGCTAAGGTGCATAAAATTTCATTTTGATTTTTAACAACAAACAAACCTTTAGACTTTCTTTTATAACCCCTAAGCACTATAAAAACGCCATCAAATTCCCTTGCTATAGCTTTACAAAGCGGGGTTTTTCCATTACCTCCAAAACTTAAATTACCGACACTAATAACAGGCTTTTTAAAAACTATTTTTTTACGAAAAAAAGTATTTAAAATCGCAAAAAAAGCATAAAGCACACTTAAGGGAAAAAGTACAAAAGCAAGGCATTTTTGCCAAAAATTGGGCTTAAAAAAATAATTATCAAGCCAAAGTTCATAATTTTTTTCTTCACTCATTGTTTAAATTTCCAAAATTTCAGGCATTTTTCCCTTAAAAGCATTTTTTTGCATGCGATTTTTTAGCATAGCAATCAAAGAAGAATCAAGCGTTCTTAAAAGTTTTTCATCATTAGTTTCTAAAGCTTTTAAACCTTCATCGATTTTTGCATAAGAAAAACCTAAATCCGCCTCATCGCTTTGATTTTCCCAAAGATCCGCACTTGGAGCTTTTTTGATAAAATTTTCATGCAAATTAAGGTATTTTGCTAAGGCATAAATTTCACTTTTATAAAGCGATCCTATAGGGTTAAAAGCATAAGCTAAATCTCCATAAATCGTACCATAACCCAAAAGCAATTCGCTTTTATTAGAAGTGCCTATGACTAAAGAATTTTTCAAAGCAGAATAATCATAAAGCAAACTCATTCTAATACGCGCTGCAAAATTTCCTAACGATACTAGAGTGGTATTTTCACTTTGTTTTATAAAAGCATCTAAAATACCTTGAATTTCTATGATTTTATATTCAAGATTTAAATCCGCACAAAGCCTTAAAGCATCTTCAAGATTGGCTTTATTTGAAATTTGAGTTGGCATTAAAAGAGCAAAAACATTCTCTTTTAAAGCTCTTTTACAAAGCGTTGCCACCAAAGCAGAATCAATCCCGCCACTAAGCCCCAAAACCACACCTTGACTTTGAGAATTTTTCACTTTTTCTTGTATAAAATCACACATTTTTTCTGTTATCTTTTGCCAATCCATAAAGCTTGCCTTTTAAAAATTTAATGTATAATTATATTTATTTAAGGCAAATTTTTTATTAAAGAGGTAAAAAATGCAAATTATCAAACAAGCTTGTGGAGCTTATGAGACAAATTGTTATATTTTATTTGATGAGCATGGAGAAATTATCATTGATCCTGGTTTTGATGCACTAAATTTCATCAAAAAACATGTAAAAAATCCTTTAGCAATTTTAAACACTCACGGACATTACGATCATGTTTGGGATAATGAAAAAGTAAAACAAGCCTATCAAATCCCCATTTATATTCATAAAAATGATGCTTTTATGCTTGAAGATCCTTTTAATCAAGGTTTTATGCCTAGCAAAGCGGATTATTTGATTGATGATGAAAATATCATTTCTATAGGCGGACTTGACTTTAAATTTCACTTTTTACCAGGACATACACCAGGTTGCACCATGATAGAAATTGTAGGTAAAAATATCATGTTTAGTGGAGATTTTTTATTTTATAGAAGCATAGGAAGATGGGATTTTCCTTATTCAGATGCAAATTTAATGAAACAAAGCTTAGAGAAAGTTATGACTTACAAAGAAGATTTTAAACTTTTGCCAGGACATGGACAAGAGACTACTTTAAAAGAAGAACAAGTCCATTTGCCCTCTTGGCTTAGATACTTTTAAGGTATATTTAAAATGGAATTAGATCAAATTTTATTATATGCTTTTATTTTTTTAAATCTTTTTGCCCTTTTTGGTTTATTTTTGGGAAATAAAAAGAAAAATCAATTTAACGATAAAAAATTTTACAAAATCTGCCCATGTAAAAAAATGGCAGAAAATGGATCTTTAAGTACGATTTGTATTTATTCAGCTGTAGGGGGATTTTTTTATAGTGTATTGTCTATAGGTTTTATAGGTTTTGGTAATTGGACCTTAAATTTTATTTTTTTACTTGCATTATTAAGCGTTTTTTTAGGGTGGAAATTAAAACTTGATTGAAAAATATTTTTAAGAAAAATCCATTGATTTTTCTTAATTTTTATTTAAAAGTTGTACCACCATCAACGATGAAAGTATGTCCCGTCACCCAACTTGCCTTACTTGAACAAAGAAAAAGACATGCTCCGGCTAAATCTTCAGGCTGCCCCATGCGATTTAAAGGACTCAAATTTATAGTAGCCTGTTTTACTTCTTCATAATTTGTAAAAGCTCTTAAAGCATCAGTTTCAATAGGCCCACCACTTACGACATTTACACGGATATTTTTTTCTCCAAGTTCAGTAGCCGCATATCTTGCCATAGCTTCTACAGCAGCTTTTGCTGTACCATGACCTGAATAATTTTCTATATACACTAAATTTCCTGTAGATGAAATAGAAATAATGCTTCCACCCCCTACTTTTTCCATCCTTTTAGCTGATTCTTGAGCTCCTACCACAAAAGCATTTACTGTGGCGGTAAAAATGTTATTAATTCCCTTTGGTTTTAACTTCATAAATTTAGTATAACCACCTACAACCGCACGTCCTGAAATGATAGCATTTGAGATAAAATAATCCACTCTATCAAAATCCACATCAATTTTTTCAAAAAGTTCTTTATAGGTTTCAGGTTCTAAGATATTAAATTCATAAGCTCTAGCTTTGATTTTATAATTTTTCTCCAAATCTTGCACCATTTCATCAGCAATTTGCGCATTAGAATTATAAGTAAAAGCTATATTTGCACCCACTTTAGCAAATTCATAAACTATAGCTTTGCCTATCCCGCGAGTTCCACCGCTGATTACTAAAGTTTTTCCTTGAAATTCTGTATTCATTAAAATCCTTTGATCTTATATTTTTTCATCACTTCTTCAATTTTAGCAAAATTTTCCTTATTTGGAGGACAAAGAGGAAGTCTAAACTCCAAACTTTCTATCAATCCAGCTATATACATAGCCGTTTTAATAGGAATAGGATTACTTTCGCAAAATAAAATTTTATTGATATTATAAAGCTCATCATTGATTTTTTTAGCTTCTTTATAATTTTCATCTAAAGCAAAATGAGTTAAAGCACTAATCATATCGGGCAATAAATTTGAAGTTACTGAAATCACTCCCTTTCCACCATTTGAAAGTATAGGATAATTGATCGCATCTTCCCCTGAAATAAGCATCATTCTAGGTTCATGTGCAAGTAAATCCACGCACTTATCGATATTTCCACTCGCTTCTTTTACTCCATAAATATTTTCACAATCTCTAAAAAGCTTGATAATAGTATCCGTTGAAATTTCACAACCTGTTCTTCCTGGAACATTATATAAAAGCACAGGAATATCTACACTTTGTGCAATAGCCTTATAATGCTCATAAAGTCCTTGTTGCGTAGGTTTATTATAATACGGCGCCACGCTTAAAATCCCATCAGCTCCATGCTCTTTAGCAAATTTAGCTAAATCCACTGCCTCATGAGTTGCATTACTTCCCGCACCTGCTAAAACCTTAACTTTAGTTCCTTTGCAAGTCTCAACGGCTATTTCTATGCAAGTTCTATGTTCTTCATGAGTTAAAGTTGCACTTTCTCCTGTTGTTCCTACTGGAACTACTGCATCGATGCCATTTTCTATTTGTCTTTTAATCAATCTTGCATAACTTTGCTCATCAACTTTTCCATTTTTAAACGGTGTAATAAGAGCAGTCATCGCCCCAATGATAATATTTTTATCCATTTGAATCCTTTCTTAGAATTACCGTAGTTGAATTTTCTTGAATAAAATATTTTTTAGCACAAGAAATCAAATCTTTTAATTCCAAATTTTGTATATCTTTCTCATAATTTAACAAAGGATTGATATCTCCTCTTGCTAGATATGAACCATAAATATTTGCCACTGCACTAGCATTGTTAAGTGAGAAAATAAAATCACTTTTAACATTATTTTTTACTCTTTGCAAATCTTTTTGAGAAATTTTACCCATTTTAAGTTTATCAATGATTTTTAAAAGCTCTTTTTCTACTTTTTCTGCATTAACATTGGGGTTACAATTACAAATAAAAATAAATAAATTTTCATCTATACAATCATTAACATAAGCATAATAATCATTGATTAAATTTAATTTATCAATCAAAATTTCACTCATTAAAGAACTTTTCCCACTTCCTAAAAGCTCAGATAAAGCATTTAAAGCAGGTATATCTTTGTGTTTGAAATTTGGAATTTTATAAGCAAGGGCTAATAGTTCAGTATCTGAGTTTTTATGCAAATATATTCTTTTTGCTCCATCTTGCTTAGGCTCTTTTGTGTGAATTTTAGGTATAGTCTTAGTATTTTTAATCTTCTCAAAATGTTTTTTTGAAAGCTCAAAAACTTCTTTACTTTCTATATCGCCACTTACAAGCAAAATCGCATTTTTAGGTTGATAGTAAATGCTGTGAAATTCTTTAATATCTTCAATACTCCAATTTTCTATATCTTTAAAAAAACCTATAGGAGTCCAATGATAAGGATGATACATAAATGCGTGATTAAAAAGTCTAAAATAAAGATATCCCAAAGGGTTATTATCTGTTCTCCATCTACGCTCTTCTAAAACCACTGCTCTTTCAGGCTGAAACTCTTCATCTTTTAAATTTAAATTCGCCATAAGTTCTGCAAAAAGCTCTAAAGCTTTATCTAAATTTTTCTTCGCACATTTAATATAATAATGAGTATAGTCAAAACCTGTGCTTGCATTATCCACACCACCAAAACCCTTAACAATCTCATCAAATTCACCAGCTTTTAAATTTTTAGTACTTTTAAAATTTAAATGTTCTAACATATGAGCTATGCCACTTTTTCCCATAATCTCATTTCTTGAACCCACTTTATAAAAAATATCAACGCTAATCACATTGCTATTTTTATTTACAGGCAAAGCATAAATTTCAAGCTTGTTTTTTAATTGAATTTTTTCATAAGCAATCATTTTAAATTTACCCCAACAGCTTCGCTAATGTGTAAAAAACCATCTTTTCTTAAAAGCTCTATAAGATTTTGATTGATATTTTTTACCAAAGAAGGGCCTTTAAAAATCATAGCTGTATAAACTTGCACCAAATTAGCCCCATTTTTAATACGCTCATAAGCAATATCAGCACTATCAATCCCTCCACTTGCAATAAGCAAGGTTTTGCCAAAAAGAATTTTAGCTACTTCTTTGAAAAAAATACCACTTTTTTCCGTAATCAGCCTTCCGCTAATACCACCAAAAGTACGATTATTATCTAGCAAGCTATAATCAACACTAGTATTGGCTAATATAAATCCATCTGCACCTTTTTTAATAGCATTTTCACATAAATTTAAAGCATCATCTATTTTCATATCAGGAGCAATTTTTATCAAAATAGGCTTAGAAGTGATTTTTTTGGCTTCTTCAAGCAAGGTATTTAAAAAATCATCATTTTGCAACTCTCTTAAATTTTTAGTATTAGGAGATGAGATATTAACGATAAAATAATCACACAAATCCTTCAAATCTCTAAACAAAGTAAAATAATCCTCCAAGGCTTTGTCATTTGGAGTGATTTTATTTTTCCCTATATTTACCCCTAAAGGCAAAACAAAAGGATAAGTTTTTGCAAGCCTTAAAGCAATCTTTTCAGCACCTTCGTTGTTAAAACCCATAGCATTTTGTATACTTTCTTGTTTTACAAGTCTAAATAGGCGTGGCTTTTCATTGCCTTCTTGAGGTTTTGGGGTAAAAGTTCCCACTTCCAAAAAGCCAAATCCTAAAGCACTCAAAGGTCTTATCATGGTAGCATTTTTATCAAAGCCTCCTGCTAAACCCACAGGATTGTTAAAATCAAGTCCAAGTAAATTTTGCCTTAAACTCTCATCATCAACTATATATTTATGCGCTAAAAAACTTAAAGATCCTGGAAAACTAGCGCTTAAAGTCCTTAAGCTATATTCAACCAAAGCGTGTGCATGCTCAGGGTTTAACTTAAAAAGTAAAGGTTTTATCATTTCATAAGCCATTTTTTAATCCTTTTTGAAATTCTAACTAAAATTAACTAAAGCTAGGCTTTGTTTTTTCTTTGCTTTTAAATTTTTGATACAAAGAACAAGTTTGTAAAAGCTCTTCATCTTTACCTATTGCCAATACCTTGCCCTTATCCAATACTACTATTTTATCTGCATTTTCTATAGTGCTTAAACGATGTGCAACCACTAAAATCAATCTATCTTGTTTTAAATTTTCTATAGTTTTAACTATGGCTTTTTCACTTTCATTATCCAAAGCTGAAGTTGCTTCATCAAAAATAAGCACATCAGGATTTTTGTATAAAGCTCTAGCGATTGCTATTCTTTGTTTTTGCCCTCCACTTAAGTTCTTACCATGTTCTTTCACTTCAGCCCAAATCCCGCCCATTTCTTTAACAAATTCATAGGCATTGGCCAATTTTAAAGCTTGGACGACTTTTTCTTCTTCTAACTCTTCGCTATAAGCAATATTTGCAGCAAAGCTATCATTAAAAAGATAAATATTTTGCGTTACAAGTCCTATTTTAGCATGTAAGCTTTCTATAGTAAAAGTGCTAATATCTTCTTGATTGAGTAAAATTTTACCTTTTTGCTTTTCATAAAAATACATCAAAAGATTAATAATAGAAGATTTACCACCCCCACTTGTCCCTACAAGAGCAAGCATTTGCCCTTTAACAAAATCAAAATTTACGCCTTTTAAAACACTTTTATACGGGTTTTCATAAGCAAATTCAACATTTTCAAAGCTAATTTTTTCAATGTTTTTTAATTCTTTGCTTCCACCTTTAATTTGAGGTTCTAAATCCAATAAATAAAAAGTTCTTTCACTTGCCGCAACAGCACCTTGAAGCTTTCCATATAAAGACGAAAGACGCTTTAAAGGAGTATATATCGCAAAAAGTGCTGAAACAAAACTGATAAAACTTCCCACACTCATAGAACCATTGATAACCTCTCTACCCCCTACAATAATCACCACAGCAACCCCAACAGAACCCATCATATCCATTAAAGGACTTGTAAGTGCATCAATACGTGCGGATTTTAGGTTTAATTTACATAAAGTATCATTATGCTTGGCAAATTTATCACTTTCTTTTTTTTCATTATCATTAGCTTTGATCAATTCAATATTTGAAAAAATTTCACCCAAATAAGAAAGTAAATCCGAATTTGTCTCTTGTATATTTCTTGCATATTTTTTAAGTTTTTTAGCAAACCACACCAAAGGGAAAATAGCTAAAGGCAAAATCACTAAAGCAAAAAAAGCCAAAGTAGGACTTTGATACAAGACTACCGAAAGCAGTCCTATAGCAGTTAAAAGCTCTCTAAAAAAATCAGGAATAATGTTTGATACTATGCTTTGAAGCGCATTAATATCATTAGTACAACGACTTACAAGCTCTCCACTTCTATAGCGTTTAAAAAAATCCATATCCAAGCGTAAAATATTTTTTAAGACCCTAGCACGCAATACTCTTAACATATCTGTTCCTATAAAAGAAACATAAAAACTTTGCAAATAAGTTCCAAGATTTTTAAAAAAATACATCAATACTAGCAAAAAAGGCACTGTATAAAGTAAAGCTTCATTTTTTTCAACGAAAATATAATTTAAAATAGGCTCTAAAGCATAAAAACTTCCAGCAGTTCCTCCGCTTGCCAAAATCATACCAAAAATAGCTATAGCAAATTGTTTCCAATATCTTTTATAAAAGGGTTTAAAGCGTATTAAAACCTCTTTTAAATTCATCTCATTATGCATTTATTTTCTCCCAAATTGTTCCATTTGGAGTATCTAAAAGAGTGATTTTTTTACTACTTAATTGTTCCCTTATTGCATCAGCTGTGTTAAAATCTTTGTTTTTCTTAGCCTCAATTCTTTCTAAAATTAACTTTTCAATTTCTTCTCGTTCTTCTTTGCTTACACCCCATTGAAAATATAAAGTTGTATCCATAAAACCAAAGCCAAAAATTTTAGCTAGCTCACTTAAAGCTTCTTTGATATTTTGTTTTAAAATTTTATTTTTGCTTTCTTTATCCAACTCTAAATTTGCATTACTTATAAAATCATCCAAAAGAGCTAAGGCTTTAGAAATATTTAAATCATCATTTAAAATCTCTAAAATTTGCTTAGCAATTTCACTTTTTATTTCAATATCATTTAAAACATCAAAATCAGAAATTTCACCTAAATCTAATCTTTTTTTAAGGCGATAAAATTTATCTAAACGTTTTTTAGCATTTTCTAAATCCGATAAAGAATAATTAAAATGAGATCTATAATGAGAACTCAAAAGATAAAATCTTAAAGCCTCGCCCATAAATTCTTTTAAAGCATCTTTTATAAAAAAACTATTATTTAAACTTTTACTCATTTTTTCGCCATCAATTTTTACAAAACCATTGTGAAGCCAAACATTTGCTAATTTTCTCTTACATCCACAACGACATTGCGCAGCTTCATTTTCATGATGAGGAAAAAGCAAATCTATCCCTCCAGCATGTATATCAAGAGTATTTTCAAAAATAGAATCAATCATAGCAACACATTCAGTATGCCAACCTGGACGCCCTTTGCCAAATTCACTTTCGTAAAAATTTTCATCAAATTTCCAAAGCACAAAATCGCTTTCATTTCTTTTTTGCACTTCATTACTTAGACGAGAGATGTTTTCTTCTAAATTGCGATTTGATAGGCTTAAATATTTTTCATCTTTACTTGTATCAAAATAAATTCCATCTTCTAGAGTATAAACAAACCCATCCTTAGCAAGCTTTTTAATCAAATCAAGCATAGCTGTTATATAATGCGTTGCACGAGGTTTAAAATCAGGATCTAATACATTTAAAACCCTCATATCCTCTTCATAACTTTTGATATAAAATTCCGTAATTTCCTCTAAAGTTTGACCACTTTGAGCCATTTTTTTCAAAATCTTATCATCAATATCTGTATAATTTCTAGCAAATTTTACCCTATTGCCCTGAGCAAGTAAAACCCTACGCAAAAGATCAAAACAAACACCACTTCTTGCATGTCCTAAATGTGCATCATCATAAACCGTAGGCCCGCATAAGTAAATACTAATATCTTTTTTATCAAGTTTTATTTTCTCTTTTGTTACACTGTCTAATAATCTCATTAAAAAACTCCTTTAAAACTTGTAAAAATTCCTATAAAAAAACTTAAAATATAAGGTTTAATCAAAATAAGCAAGATCGTAAAAACAATCAAAGCAACTATAACTAATAAGCAAATTTTAATAGATATTAAAGCAAAAAATTTCTTAAAACCAAATTCTTTGATATTAGCTCCAAGCAAATAAAAAGCACTAATAGAGCTTGAAAGTGCTACTGCAATAACCTTTAAACTTTCATCTTTAATCAAAAATATAAAAGCCATAGAACATAAAGCACTGATAATTAAAGATTTTAACGCGATACAAGCTGCTATTTTTTGTTTAAATTTTGCATAAAGCCACAAAGAAAAAAGCTTTTGTAAACCAAAAGGTAAAAGCCCTATAAGATAAGCAATCAAAACATAAGCCGTAATCACACTATCTTCGTGAGTGAAATTTCCTCTTTCAAATAAAAGCTTTGAAATTTCCAAAGCAAACACAGAACCTACAATACTAGAAGCAATAAGCAAAATGCTTAAAAGCGCTAATGCTCTTTGCATAAATTTTAAGGCTAAATTTTCTTGACCACTTTTTAAATGTTTTAAAATTTTTGGAAAAGAAACTTGAGTTAGAGCGATAGCAAAAAGTGCAAGGGGGAGTTGGAAGACACGATTTGCATAATAAAGATAAGAAATACTCCCGCTCATTAAAAAACTAGCTATAGTTGTATCAAGCAATGAGCTAAATTGAGTCGCAGAAGAACCTAAAACTCCATGAAAAAAATTGCCATAAAAACCTTGTAATTTCGCCTTGGCTTTTTTAAATTTTATACTTAAAGCCATAGCACGGATTACAGGATTGTTTTTTAAAACAAGCAAATGTAAAATAAGCTGTGCCACCCCACTTAAAACCGTTGCATAAGAAAAATAATAAAGTGTATTTTGCGGTGCATTTTTATCCACAAAAAAAGCAGCTATAACAATACTTAAGTTGAATAATGCCGCAGAAAAAGAGGTAATGAAAAATTTTTGTCTATAATTTAAAATAGCTCCTAAAAAAGTAACTAAAAAAATAAAAAACAAATACCAAAAATTAATCGCCACTAAAGGAGCTGCTAAAGCTATAGTATCTGCGTTAAATCCAAAAGCAAAAAGCTTGGTAAAAAAAGAAGAGAAAAAACTTACCAAAAGACAAAATAAAAAAACTATAAGGCTAAATTGCATCATTACACTAACGCAAAAAGCTCCCTTTTTTTTCGCTTTTACAAAATTAGGCAAAAAGCTTTGTCCAAAAGCCCCTTCTGCAAAAATTCTTCTAAAAAAAGCAGGCATTTTTAAAGCCACAAAAAAAATATCACTATAAAGCCCTGCTCCTAAAAAAAGCGCTATTAAAACATCTCTAGCAAGCCCTAAAATTCTTGAAAATAAAATTCCTAAAGCATTGATAATAAAATTTTTAAATACTAAACTCTTCATTAAATTTTTCATAGATTTCAAAATATAAAGAGAACTATTTTAACTAAAATTGATTAAAAATTGACTATAATTACATTCTTAATTTTTTACAAGGGGAAAGTTTTGGCTTTGGATGAAAAAATTATTGCCTATACAGAAAATCCAGCTCGAGAGCTTTTAAGTGTAGCTTCACGAACAAACCTTAACTTAAATGAGCTTGATTTTAATTTATTGGCATTTTCTACACAATATCGTTTTGGAGATTTAGAATGGGAAAAAATCTCTGAAAAAGAATTAACTCTTTTTGATAAAGATGAAATTTTTTTAAAAAATGATCTTCAAATCAAGCAAGAATACAAAATAGAAATTTTCCATGGTATAAACCAAAGCAAAGCATCTCAAGCAGTCAAACTAGTTGCGAATAAAAATTTAACCAAAATAGTTGCTCAAATTGATTTTGCAAATTTAGACTTTCATGAAAAACTAGCACTAGAACTTTTGCAAAATATTTATAAAAAGATGTTGAAACTTAAATTTTTGATAGGTATCCGCATTTTTGATTTTAAGAAAAATTTAATGTCTTTTTGCAACCAACATAAAAATACCCCTTTAAATAAAACTATACAAATCACCGTTGCACAAGGTATTGATCCTATAGAAAGTCAAGACGAATCTCTGATCTTAACTTATAAAGAAAAAACCAAAAACTACACTATCGATGAAAAACGCTCAGGTATTATTGCTGTTGATGAAAATGAAGTTGTTTTAAAACACACCAAATTTAAACAAGGTAAAGAAGGAAAAGACTTAAATTTACACACCTTAAAAGTTTTAGCCGCAAATGAAAATAAAGTTAATTTTTCTTGTTCTTCGGCTTTTAAACAAGTAGAGCAAGATGAATACACAGAATATATAGCTTTAAAAAAAGGTTATGTAGTACAAGATGGTGAAAAATTTGATATCGCCAATGAACTAGATTTTAATGGGGTAGATTTTAAAAATATAGGGATTATAAGAGCTGGACTAGACAAAAATGTCAAAATCAATATAAAATTTCTTTCAGAAGTAAAAGATGCTGTAAATTCTGGCGTTGGGATAGAATGTGAAGAATTAAATGTAGTCGGAAGCATAGGAAGCAACACTCAACTTAATGCCACTAAAATGAAAATTGAAGGCACTACACACTCTAAAGCCAAAATTCAAGCCAAACAAGCCTATATAAAAACTCATAGAGGATTTGCAGAAGCCGAAATTTTAAATATAGATTTGCTCGAAGGGGGAACAATCAAAGCCAAAGAAGTGAGAATTAAAAAAAGTTTAGGTGGAAGTATACAAGCTGATAAAATCTATATAGAAAATTTAGAAAGTAATAATTCTTGTGTGTTTTTTGAAAACACCACAATAGAACGCATTAACGGGGATAACAATAAATTTCATGCTAAAATTAAAACTCTTGATAAAAATTATGATGAAGAATTTGCGATTTTAGGAGAGCAAATTTCTAAGTTAAATCATAAAATAAATAAAATAAGACAATACATTTTATCAAGTAAAAATGGAATTTTAAGCGTTGAAAAAAAGATAACAGAACTTAAAAATCAAGGTCAAAATGTTCCTGTACAATACGAAAAAGCCCTAAAAGATTTCTCTTTACAAAATCTTGAATTAAATAAACTACAAAATGAAGAAAAAGAACTTCTTGAACGCAAAAAATCTTTACAATTAGAATTAATCAATTTACAAAAAATGCTTTTTGAAGCAACTTTTATAAATAAAAGTGGCAAATGGACTGATATGAATGAGATCAAATTTTCACTTCTAGAGCCTAAAGAAGATATTTTTTACTCTTCATTTGTTAATGAAAGTGCTAAATTTATAGGTATTAAAAAAGTCATACAAAACAACCAAGAAAGTATAGAAATACATAAAAAATTAGATTATGAAGAAAAGGATATAGCATGGTTGTCGGCATCGAAGGAATAATCACAAAAAAAGAACCTGCTTTTATCATTGTTAAATGCGCTAGTGGTTTAAGCTATGGGATATTTATTTCGCTTTTTTGTTCTGCTAAAATTCAAACTCAAGAAAAGCATGAGTTTTTTATCACTCAAATCATCAAAGAAGATTCTAATAAATTTTATGGCTTCTTGGATAAAGATGAACAAAAAATGTTCGAAATGCTTTTAAAAGTCAATGGAGTGGGTGCAAATACTGCTATGGCGGTATGCTCTAGTCTTGATGTAAATTCTTTTTACAAGGCGTTAAGTTTGGGCGATGAAAGTGTGCTTAAAAAAGTACCTGGCATAGGTCCAAAAAGTGCAAAACGCATTATAGTAGAACTTTCTGACACAAAAACCAAACTTGAAAGTGTAAGCGATGATAAAAGCGAAGCCTTAGCCGCACTTCTTACTCTAGGCTTTAAACAAGAAAAAATCATAAGTGTTTTAGCAAGTGCTCAAGCAACAGGCACAAGCGAACTCATCAAAGAAGCTCTTAAAAAACTAGGATAAAGGAATAAAATGAAATTTGCAATACTTTTTGGCGGAAATTCTTATGAACATGAGATCAGTATAGTAAGTGCTGTAGTGCTTAAAAAAGTTATCAATCAAAATTTAGAATTTATTTTTTGCGATGAAGAAAGAAGATTTTATCATATTCCAAGTGAAAAAATGAATTCTAAAACTTTTAGCACTAAAGCTTATAAAAAAGAAAAAGAACTCTTCATCAAACAAGGAGGTTTTTTTAGCAAAGGTTTTTTAAAAGAAAATAAACTAGAGTGCGAATGCGTGATCAATCTTATCCATGGTAGAGATGGAGAAGATGGAAAAATTGCGGCTTTATTTGAGTTTTATTCTATTAAATTTATAGGACCTAGGCTTGAAGCTAGTGTATTATCTTTTAACAAAGAACTTACCAAACTTTATGCCAAAAGCGTTGGAGTAAAAACACTTGATTATACCATGCTAAGAAAAAATCAAAACTCTAAAGAAAAGCTTAGTTTTCCTTGCATTATCAAACCTGCAAGACTTGGAAGTAGTATAGGTATTAGCATAGTAAAAGATGAAAAAGATTTAGAATACGCCAAAGATGTAGGTTTTGAATTTGATAATGATCTTGTAGTAGAAGAATTTAAAAACAATATCAAAGAATACAATCTTGCAGGATGTATGATCAATGATGGGTTTGTTTTTTCCATCATAGAAGAGCCAAAGAAAAAAGAATTTTTAGACTTTGAACAAAAATATCTTAGCTTTTCAGGACGCAATGAGCTTATAGAAGCGGATTTAAGCGAAGAATTAAAAGAAAAACTCAAAGATAGCTTTAAAAAGATTTACAATCCTTTGTTTAAAGGTGCTTTAATACGCTGCGATTTTTTTATACTGGATAATGAAGTATATTTAAATGAAATCAACCCAAATCCTGGTTCTTTGGCTAATTATCTTTTTAAAGATTTTAATACCACTTTAAACGCTTTAGCTGATCAAATTTCACTTGAAAAAATGATAAAAATCAACTACAACTTCCTTCACTCCATCAACGGACAAAAAGGAAAATTATAAGCTTTTAAGTCAAAATACGCTAAATTATACATAAAATTTAGCGTATTTTAGGAAGAAAAATGCTCTCTTTTAAACAAGATGAAATTTACACTGCCACCGAGGTGGTAAGAAATTTTAGCCCCATTATGGAAAAACTCAAAAAAAGTGAAAGTGGAAAAATAGTTATTTTAAAAAATAACAAATTTGAAGCTGTAATGCTTAGTATGAAGGAATTTGAACGCTTACAAAACGCCATGCAACTTTTAGAAAATATCTACAAAAATCAAAAGGCTTAAAATGGCTCAAACTCAACTTTCTTATAAAAACAAAACTTATCAAATTTCTTATGAAATTTTAGGTGATCTTTCCTTACCGCAAATACTTATCTTACACGGCTGGGGAGCTGATAAAGAACTTATGAAGCAAAGTTTTTGTCCTTTTTTAAAAGATTTTTGTCAAATTTATATGGATTTAGCAGGTTTTGGAAATTCAAGTGTGGAAGAAATTTTAAACACTCAAGATTATGCCAATATCACAGAACTTTTTTTAAAACAAAAAAAACTCAATATCTGTTTTTTCATGGGGCATTCTTTTGGCGGAAAAGTAAGTACCCTACTCGCAAAAGAAAAAGACATCCTAATCTTACTTTCAAGTGCGGGAATTTTGGCTAAAAAATCCCTAAAAGTGCGTTTTAAAATCCGTATTTTTAAAATTTTAAAACTCTTTGGTTTGGGAAAATTTTATCGCTATTTTGCTAGTAAAGATGGAGCAAATCTTAGTCCTATGATGTATGAAACCTTTAAAAAGGTTGTTGATGAGGATTTTAGTGAAATTTTTGCCAAGCAAAAGGCTAAAAGTTTGATTTTTTGGGGAAAAAGCGATGAAGCTACGCCTTTATATTGTGGCGAGAAAATGCATCAATTTTTAAAAAATAGCACTTTTTATCCTTTAGAGGGGGATCATTTTTTCTTTTTAAAACATTCTGCTTTCATAGCTCAAAAAATTAAGGAAATTTAAATGCTTATCAATACTCTTTATTTTATCAATTCTTTATTTTTTAATTTTTGTATAGCTTTTTATCTTATGAGTGCTTTACAATGGTATTCTTATAAATTTAAGCGCGTGTTTTTTCATTATCATAAACCTTTGTGGCATTTGTATTTTTTATTTATTCCTTATTTTTTATTCTTAGCTTTTCCTTTATACTCTTTGGCATATTTTGCATTGATCCATACTTCGATTTTGTACTTTTGGAACAAAGGTATAGATAAAAAGCTTGTTTTTACAAGCAAGGTCAAATGGTTTTTTGTTTTTGTTTTTGTTTATAATGCTATTTTTGCTATCCTTGCTTTGCGTTTTTCTTTTCTTTTTAATCTTTTTAGTCTTCCTTTTGCTTTATTGAGTCTTAAAATTTATGAGTTTTTTACAAATTTATATTATAAAAAACAAGCCAAAGCCAAACTAAGAGCCAATGAAAATTTAAAAATCATACTCATTACCGCAAGTTTTGGAAAAACAAGTATTAAAAATTTTCTATACGAACTTTTAAAAGATAACTTTAAAAGCTACAAAACACCACGCTCTGTCAATACCTTGCTAGGTATAATTGCTGATATCAATACCAATTTAAGCCAAGATACTCAAATTTACATAGCTGAAGCAGGTGCTAGACTTAAAGGCGATATTGATGAAATCACTCGTTTTTTACAACCTCACATCAGCATAGTAGGAGAGATAGGCAATGCACATTTAGAGTATTTTAAAAGTGTTGAAAATATCCGCTCAACCAAACTTGAAGCCTTAAATTCCAAAAGATTAGAAAAGGCTTTTTTACACTCTAGCACCCAAAAAGAAGAAGATAAACTCATCAGCCTTTATGATGATAAATTAAATCTTATTCATTCAAGTCTTGAAGGTTTAGAATTTAAAGTCGATATAGAAAATAAATCCTATGATTTTAAAAGTCAAATTTTAGGGGATTTTAACGCGCAAAATCTTTGTGTTTGTATACTTTGTGCTCATTATCTTGGTATAAAACTAGAAAAAATTCAAAAGCAAGTTTTAAATATAAACTCCGTAGAACATCGCTTGCAAGTGCTTTCAAGAGAGCCTAAATTTATCATAGATGATGGTTTTAATGGAAATTTTAAAGGTATGAGCACAAGCTATGAACTTTGTAAAAGCTATAAAGGACGCAAAGTTTTAGTAAGTCCTGGTATAGTAGAAGTAAGCGAAGAAGAAAATATAAAACTTGCTAAAATCATCAATGAGTGTTTTGATCTTGCTATCATTAGCGCACAAATCAATGCTGAAATTTTCAAAAAAGAGTTAAAAATAAAAACCATTATACTTAAAGAAAAAAGCCAGCTAGTTCAAACTCTAGCTAAAGAAACAAAAAACGGAGATTTAATACTCTTTTCAAACGATGCGCCTAGTTTTATGTGATTCGTATAAGTATTTGCAAATGTCATCATTTTCAATTTGACTTCGTGCAAATACTTCCTAAACCCTAGTTTGTCCTATAAGATTATTGAGTCTATCCGCTATAGAATCAGCAAAAGAATTTATACTTTCACTGCTTGCTTTCCAACCATTAGCCTTTGCTTGATTAAACTGATTATCAAACCAAGCTCCACCATAACCTATGCTTGTATTTTGCCAAGCAACTCCTTTTTCCATTGCATATATACCTGCATCAAGCCAACCATCTTGTGCATAACCTTTTAATAAACTTGCAAAATCAACCTTACCTGTCATAATGTCATCTAAGGAAACGCTAAAAGAAGGATTTGCTTTCATTTCTAGCTCAAGTTTTGCTTCACGAACTTTTGCTTCAGGACTCAAAACAACTTGATTTGAGGATGGAATAGGCGAATAAGACTTTAAAAAACTCATAAACAAAGCTTCTTTAGAATAACTTCCATCTTCATTTTTTGGATAAACTGACATATCAGGATTAAATCCGCCTTCATTTGAAGGTCCTTGCTCCATGCTTTGCGGAGAAAAGTCAAGTTTCATAAGGTTCATACCCAAATTCATAGTAGAATACTTAATCGCTTGTGCTTCGTGAAATTGTTCTGCGTTAAATATATGTGTTACAATATATTCTTTGTTTTGATTGCAACCATCATTTAGTCCTTTTGGTAATTGCTCTAAATCAGCTTCGCTAAAACTTGTTTTATCATTTGGAAATGTACTTATTACTTGATTAAAACTATTATAATGGGATTTAACAATAGAAGCCATATCAAAACTATCATAATAGTTTCCACTGGTTTCACTAGCCATATTATGTTGATTAAATCTCTCTATCTCATCCAAAGTAGATTTATGTATCTTAAAATCTTCAGGTAATCCTGCGGCTTTATTAAAATCACTTCCCATATAACCATCTTTATCTACACTATAACCATAGGCTGTATTAGTAGAAGTATTACTTATATCTGCTTGTTTATATTTTAGAGTATAAATAGAGTTTTTAAATTCACTTGATATATCATAATTAGGAGAATTTGTCTTACTACTTATACTAAAATTAGTGTTATTACTAGTATTTGTTGTATTAGTAGAATTTAATACTTCACTTCTTGCTAGAGTTTGTGAATTTTTACTTTCTATATCACTTAACTTGCTGGCATTTTGTTTTAAAAAAGCATTAGCAAAACTTATTTTAGAATTTTCTTTACTTTCTTTATTA
>NZ_MJWQ01000067.1:20856-59981 GCF_001762325.1 Campylobacter sp. BCW_6871
GCAAAACTTATTTTAGAATTTTCTTTACTTTCTTTATTAGCTTTTGCTTGTGAAAGTATAGAAGTATAGTTTGAGTTATCATTGATGCTAAAGATACTCATATTAATTCCTTAATTTAGATTTTTTTGCCTTCAACCTAAATATATTAAAATAATATAAGCAAGATCTGTTCCGTTTTGGGGTGAAAAGAAAATATTTATCACACCAAAGGTAAGGTAAAATAAAAATTCTTAGGATCACTTTGAAAACTTAACTCTCCCTTATGAGCGTTTATGATTTCTTTAGAAAGAGACAAGCCAAGCCCATTGCCTTTAAGTTTTGTTGTTTTAAAAGCTTCAAAAACCAATTTCTCATCTTTTATTTCACAACCATTATCATACACTCTGATGCATATTTTTTCATTATCACAACTTGCTAAAATTTTAATCATAGGCTTTTCACATTCGCTTTCTTCTATCGCATCAATAGCATTATAAATCAAATTTTGCAAAACCAAACCAAGAAGAGCTTTATCAGCACAAATCTGCTTATCCAAAAAAGATATTTCAAAGTCTATTTGAGAAGTAAAATTATAAGAGTTAATGGCACTTTCACACTCTTCTTTTAACTCTAAAAGATTAAAATTTAAAGCACTGATGTGCACACCCTTAGTAAAAAGTAAAGTTGAATTTACGATACGCTCTACTCTAGCAATAGCCTTTTGGATTTCAAGAACTATATGCTTATTTTTAAGCTCACTACGAGCAAAAAGGGTTGAAGCAAGTAAAGATATAGATCCAATAGGATTTCTTATCTCATGTGCCAAATGAGCCGCCACACTGCCCATGCTTGCAAGCCTTTCATTGCGTTTTTCATCGCTAATATCTATAGCTGAAACTATAGTTTTTTCATTATGTGCTATGATTTTTACCGCATAAAACCTACCTTCAAATTCAAGCTCATCACGAATTTTATCCAGACTAATGATACTAAGTAATTTTGGATTTTTCAAGGCTTCTTGATTTTGTAAAATAATATTTTTTTCTTTATCTAAAATCCAAAGTGCACTAGGCAACACCTCTATAATCTCATCAACCATTGCGCGTAAGGAATTATAGTTTTCATTTAAAGTTTTGTATTCATTTTCTATTACATAAGTTTGTTCTATAAGACTTTCTAAGCCTTTTTGTAGGGTTTCTTTTTCATTTGAGTCTAAACTTTTTAAAATACTTTCATTCATTTATCATTCCTCTAATAAAATCTTAAAATCATTCAAATCAAGTAAAAGCAAATTCTGTTCACATATTTTATCAAATTCCTTGCTAAAACCATTTTTTGAGATTATAATGTAATAATTTGGAGCCAAATTTAAAGACTTTGCTTTTGATTTTAAAAGATTTAAAATATTTTTACAAATTTTTTTATTTTTAAATTTAACTTCTCCGACAAAACATAAATTTTCATCTTGATAATAAAGATCAAGTTCTAAATTCTTATCCCAGTAACTTTGCACTCCATTGATATTGAATTTTTTCTCAAGCAATTCTCTAGAAAGTTGTTCAAAACAAAAACTTTGATAAAGTTCAAATTTTTCTTTAATGCATTCTAAAACTTCTTTATAACGATTTTGCAAAATAAGCTTTTCATTGGGCTTTAAAAAATAAAAAAAGAAACGAATAAAATGGTTGCTAAATATAATCTTATCTTGGACAACATAAGATCTTAGTTCTTTTTTGATTTTTTGTCTTTTATCTTTTATTTTTTTAGCTTCCTTACTATACTCAAGTTTTATTATACCTGTTTCTAAAAGATATTTAAGTGTAGATAAAGCTTTAAAATGCTGAATTTTTCTATTGATAGAAAAACGCTTGCGATTGTTTTTAGCTAGTAAAGTAAGAGCGTAAGAACTTGTTTCATCCAAGGCGAAATAACTTTTAATTTTTAGATAATCATCAAGCAAAATTTGCTCTATATTTGCAAATACATCATCTTCAAAATTTAAAATGTTTAATTTTTCAAAACCTTCAAACACACTATAAAAATCAAAAAGCTTGCTTAAAGACAAATTCTTATGCAAATCTACAAAGTTCTTAAATTTTATATTTTTCCTTTTATAAAGCATTTTTATAGTATAATTTTAACAAATTTTTATAAGGATTGTATTTGCAAATTTCAGATTTAAAAAAAGAATTGATCTTAAAAAAAGGTATTTTGCATTTTGACTTCACAGCAAGTGCTTTAGCTCTAAAATGTGTAGAAAAAGAAATTTCAAAAATTCTTCCAACCTATGCAAACACACATTCTGATAGCTCTTTGAATTCTTTTAAAACTCAACAAATTTACGAACAAGCAAGAAAAGATATAAAAAAAAGTTTATCATTAGATGAAAATTTTGCCCTTATAGCCTGCGGAACAGGATCAAGCAGTGCTATTAAAAAATTTCAAGAATTGATCGGCATTTACATTCCTCCTCTTGTAAAAGAAAGATATTTTACGCAAATTGATAAAAATACCTTACCTTTAGTTATCGTAGGGCCTTATGAGCATCATTCTAATGAACTTTCATTTCGAGAAGGCTTGTGTGAATGCATTAGAATTCCCTTAGATAAAAATGGAGAAATTGATTTTGATTTTCTAGAAAAAACTTTACAAAAAAACAAAAAAAGAAAAATAATCGCTAGCTTTTCTTTGGCTTCAAATGTTACTGGGATATTAAGTGATTATAAACGCATTTCTGAAATGGTTCGTAAATTTAAAGGGATAGTTGCTTTTGATGCATCTAGTTTCATTCCCTATAAAAACATATCTTGCCAATACTATGATGCGTTGTTTATAAGTTCTCATAAATTAATCGGTGGTATTGGTGGTTCTGGACTTTTAGCCATCAAAAAAGATCTTTGTGGAAACAAGCCTAGCTTTGCAGCAGGTGGAACTGTGGGCTATGTTTCTCGCACTTCACAATGCTACCTTTGCAATGAAGAAGCTTTAGAAGAAGGAGGAACACCTGGAATTTTACAACTCATTCGCGCTAGCTTAGCTTTTAAAATCAAAGATTCTATAGGGATTAAAAATATAGAAAAAAAAGAAGAAATTCTAAAAGATTATTTTTTTGAAAAACTAAAAACTATACCTAATTTAATTTTATATGCAAAGAATTTAAAAACCCGATTGCCTATTTTTGCTTTCAATATCAAAGGAATTTCTCCTTTTGATATCGCTTACGAACTTAGTAAAAAATACCACATAGAAACACGCGCTGGATGTGCTTGTGCTGGGCCTTATGGTCATGATTTGCTAGGCTTAAAAGATAATCAAAAACTTAAAACAAAACCAGGCTGGTTAAGAATAAGTTTGCATTATACGCATGAAAAAGAGGATATTGATTATTTTTTTAATGCTTTAAATAAAACTATAATAAAATTATCACATTAAAATATTATAGTTTTATTATTATATATAAAAATTCTATCTTCAAAAGCCAAATCAAGTGCTTTTGAAAGAACATCTTTTTCTATATTTCTACCTGTTTGCTGCATATCTTGCCAAGTAAATTCATGGTTTACAGGCGAAACAGCTTGAGTGATAATAGGACCTTCATCAAGATTATTATTTACAAAATGTGCCGTAGCTCCAATTATTTTAACCCCTCTTTCAAAGGCTTGTTTATAAGGATTTGCTCCTATAAATGCAGGCAAGAAAGAATGGTGAATATTTATAATCCTACCTTCAAAATGCTTAACAAAATCAGGAGATAAAATTCGCATATATTTTGCCAAAACCAAATAATCAAATTTATATTGTTCAAGACATTTTAAAATCTGATTTTCTTGCTCTTTACGATCTAAATTTTCAGCACTGATAAAATGATAAGGAATTTCAAATTTCTCAACTAAATCCTTTAAAGAGTTGTGATTTGAAATTACAGCTTTGATATTTGCCTCAAGTTCGTTACTATAATGCTTTATTAGCAAATCTCCCAAACAATGACTTTCTTTAGTAGCAAAAACAACAATATCTTTTTTTCTCTTCTCGCAAAGCTCTATCAAGGCTTCTTGTCCAAGCATAGCCTCAAGCGTTCCTATAAAAGCTTCTTTATCAAATTCACCTTCTAAAAGAGCACGAAAAAAAAACATTCCTTCGCCTACAAATTCATCGTTTTTTACTATATTGATATGATATTTAAAAATAACATCAGAAATTCTATAGATTAAACCTTTTTGATCTTTGGTACAAATTTTTAATACAGAAATCATTTAGCTAAACCTTTTATATATTCTTTTAATTCATTCTCTCTTGCTTCTTGAAGCTTTAAACCAAGAATTTTACCACAAAATCCAGCATTTATGAAATCTTTTGCTAAAATTTTACTTTCAAACTTATTCTCATAAAGCCCTAATCTTTTAGCTTGTTCAATACGCTTTTTACTCCAAAGTCCAAGCCATTCCTTCAAAGGCATTTCAAAAGCAATTTTTGCTAGTTCAAAATCACTTATATCATCAAGATAAAAAGCTTGATTTGCGTATTTTAGGTATTCTTTTTTAAGTTTAGTTCTTTTAAAAAATATATCTTTTTCTAAATTAAAAAAATTCAAATACAAATACAAGAATAAAGCATCACTTTTTACAAATTCTCTACTTTGTCTGAGTAAATTTTGAAATTCCAAACTCTTAAAAACACTCTCAAAGCCAAAAATCTGTTTCTCTAAGCCAAGTTCTTGTAAATATCTATAGCCGACATCAAGTCTAGGGCTTTTAAAGAATTTATAAAGCTCTGCATTGATCCTATCTTTGCTAAGATCAGTAATATCCATACTTTGCATCAATTTCAAGCTTTCGCTAGTTATCTTAAAGTTAAACCTTGAAGCAAATACTACCGCTCTTAATACTCTTAAACTATCCTCTTGAAAGCTTTGTTTATCAATATGCCTTAAAAAGCCTACTCCTAGATCTTTTAATCCTCCATAAAAATCTAAAAACTCATCGTTAAAAAGATTAATCATCATAGAATTTATGGTAAAATCGCGTCTTTTGGCGCCAAGTTTTTCATCATTGCAAATTTGAACTTCAAAACCTTTATGTCCATAGCTTATTTTATTTTCGGTTCTAGCAAGAGCTAAATCATAATTTTTAAACTTATATACAAAAAAACTTTTTCCAAAGCCTTGTGCGCCCAATTTTTGCATAATCTTTTCAAAATCTTTAGATTTTATATCATAAAGCTCTATATCATAGTCGCAAATTTTTAAACCTAAAAACAAATCCCTAACGCTACCTCCAACCAAATACGCTCGTTTAGTATAAGGCTTTAAAAACTCAGCGATAAACTGTAAATCGGGATTATTTTTTAAGCTTATCTTCGATATTTGCAAGCAAAAACTCTAAAAAATTTATGGTCAAGTTTAATCTATTTTCAAGATCATCTTTTTTTATACTATTTAAACCTTCAAAAAGAACTAAAATTCTCTCTCTAAGATGTTTTAAAAAAATATCCTCATTAAGCGTTTGAACCTCTGTCATAACACTGGGATTTAAAATTTCACTTTGTAAAAAAGGCTCTTCTTTTTTAAACTCTTTATTTTCCTGAGTAGAAATTTCAATATTATTTTGTATTTTTTGCTCTTCTTCAAATTTTGCCATAGAAATTTTATCTTCTAAGTCTTGCGGAGTATCAAGTTCTTCGCATACAAACTCCATAGGTGGTAATTCATCTTTTATTTCAGTTTTTCTGCTTAATTCTTGTTCTTTTAAAATTTCATTTTGTCTTCTTTGCTCTTCCATGATAGAGCTAACTTCGCTAATGGTTTTTTTAGCTAAATCTTCCAAATTCATATTTTTATCAACCACCTTTTAAATTCATTAATTTCTTCATCGCTTTTCATATTAATAAAAAAATCCAACATTTGAGTGTTTAAATCTTTATGCTTGGATCTAAAACCACTAAGACGACGAACCGCATCGATAGCGTTTTGGTTATCTGGATCTTCTTTTAAGATATTTTTATAAATTTCTAAAGCTTCGTCTTTTAACCCTTGAGCCTCATAGATAGAAGCTTCAGTGACTGTATTTTTCATCACTGTTTCCTAAAATTTTTCTTTAATTCTAGCAAAAAGCTTTTTAATTTATCTTTAAGAAAATAATATGATTTTTAATGTCTATTTTGTTTTAAATAATTTTTCTATATATTCTTTTTTTTCTTTCTCTAAACTAGAATTTAATTCTTTTTGTTCTTTTTTAACTTGCACTTTTAAATCTTGATTTTTAAAATACACATAATCAATTCCAAAAATAACACCAATTATAATAAGCAATGGGATTAAAAATACCATCTTTACACTTTAAGAAAATTGATTAAATACACTACCATAGTAGCGAACATTCTCAGCATTTTCATTTTTTTCTATCGTTTCTATTGCGCCACTATTGATTGCTTTTTGGATATCATCATTTAAATCTTGATAAGAAAAAACCATATTAATACTGATAATATTTGGCAATTTCTCAAGCATTTTATAAGAGTTTAATTCATCTTCTAAATTTTCACTTTCAATCACAACTATAATCTTTTCATTTTCACAAAGTTCTACAGAACAAAAAGGAATTTCAGATATAGCCTTTTTTAAATCATTTATATATTCTTCTTTTGCTAAAATCAAAACACTAGAAAGATTATTCATCAATACTCCTAAACATTATACTATCACCAAAGCCTGAAACAATAAAATCTTTATTGTTTAAAAAAATAATAAACTCACTCATCAAATTTTCATTATTAAAAGTTTTAACAGGCTTAAAATCACTTGTGCTAAAAACTTCACTAACTCCAGCTTCATTATCGCTATAAACAGCGAATTCTCCATTAGGACTTAAAGCGCAAGTATATATCAAAAAATCTTTTTGCAAAAAATTTTGCTCTTCATTTTTTACAACTCCTATACGCCTATCCGTTCCACAACTTAAAATAATATTATTTTTAAAATCTACTTGATAGATATTATCTTTATGCATTTTATCATAGTTTTTTAACATCTTCCAATTTTTCAAATCAAAAAGTTCTACTTCACCACTCTCAAAACCTGCAACCAGCATACTCTTATCTTCATTTAAAACTGCATCATTAAGACTAGAATGAGAAAAATTAAATTTTTTTATATTTTTTAAACTTTTATCAATCAATTCTATTTCAGAACCAATAGAAATCAAAAGATAAGTGTTTTCATTGATAAAAAATGCTTTTATTATGCTATTTTCTTCGAGCTTTTTGATTTGTAAATTTTCCTTATAAAAACTTAAATTTTTAGCACCAAAATCACCCTCGCTAAGTATTAAAAGTGTATGTTTAAAAATATCAATGTTGTAAATTTTAGCAAAATCATCACCATAATAATTTTTAATCTTTGGCAAAGATAAAAGTTCTTTTAAACTTTTATCTTTAATGTTATATTGTAAAATTTCACCTTTATCAGTGCCTATATATAAGTTTTGCTTATCTAGTTTTAAAGCTGTTATATTGGCATTTAATTTCAGCTCATAAGCATAAGATAAAACACAAAAAAGACTCAAAATAAAAAGAAATTTTTTCATTTATTTACTTTACACCCTCATTAATCACATCAATTAAATTTGAACGACTTTTTAATTGTTCATTTTTAAATTCAGGTTTAAAGCTATTTCCCACTAAAGGTTTTGCATCGCTTTGTGGAACATGACACTGAGTACAATTAAAACGACTATCGCTAATCATATCTCCTGTGGTTTTGTTGTGTCTAAAATCATAATAATGACTAGCAGGAAGTGGAGTTGCACCAGCATCTGCTGCTATAGCCTTATCATGGCAGCTTAAGCACATATTGTTATCTTTAGTTATAGGTAACAAATCTTCAATAGCATGCGGAATTAATGGTGGTGCATTTTCATAAGAACGCTCAAAACGAGTAGATTCCCCAGGCTGTAAAGTTGTGAAATTTGCCTCCACTAAATTTACTTTATTTTCATTTTCTAAACTTGCTTTTCTAAGTCCAATTTGTTCTGAACTTACCCCACTATTCATTGCGCAAGCGGCAAAAAATACCACTGCAGCACTTCCTAATAAAACCAATTTCTTCTTCATTATTTATTCCTTAAATCAAAAATATTAAAATTCAAAGCATCATCATTGCAAACTTCTATACATCTTGCACACCTTATACACTCTCCTGATTTCACGCTAGCACTTTCTTTTCCAACCATCCACAAAACCTGTTTTTCAGGACAAATACGGATACATTCATAACATTTAGTGCATTTATCACTATCATGCTTTATTTTAAGCAAAGCAAAACGAGAAATAAAAGCATAAAAAGCTCCTAGTGGACAAAAATGTGAACAAATTGCCCTAGGGCTTAAAAAAGTATCGATACAAAAAAGTATAAAGGCTACAAAAATCCAAGAACTTGTAGCAAAAATAATCCCTCTATGTATCATTCCTATATAAGAAAAACTTTCAAACACAGGTAATGAAAATACAAAAGAAAGGATTAAAACCAAGACTAATACAAAATAGCGTAAATTTTTAGGCAAAATTAAAAATTTATTATTAAGGGTTAATTTATTTCGCACAAAAGCAGCAAAATCTGTGATTAAATTAACAGGACAAACCCAAGAGCAAAAAACCCTTCCTAAAAGCAAACCATAGATAAAAAATATAATCAAAGCTCCTATTAAAGCCATTAAATCTATACTCCAGCTTGCTAAAATGATTTGCAAAACCGCAAAAGGATCGCTTAAAGGTATGGTATTAAAAAGTCTAGAAGAACTTAAATTTCCCTGCAAGATAAAATCTGTAGCTTTAAAACTAAAAAGCGCTAAAATTCCAAGCTGAACGATGCGTCTAGCAATTAAATACTTCATCACAGTTCTCCATCATTTAAATAATTGGTTGCTTTTTTAGCATTAAAATGTTTTGAAGTATCTGCATTTTTTATACGACCTTCATCTTTTTCATCCCAGCCTTTTACATAATGAGATCCTGCTTTTCCCAATACATACTCCCTTGGTAAAACACGAATGGCCGGTTTTTCAGTAATACAAGCAAGTTCACAAAGCCCACAACCTACACACACTTCATGATCCACACTAGGTAGTAAAAAAGCATGTTTGGCGGTGCGTTCATTGCGTTTAAGCTCAAGTTTTAAAGCCCTATCTATCAAAGGACAAGCTCTATAACAAGCATCGCATTGAATTCCCCAGTGTGCCACACAAGAAGCACTATCAACAATAGCAATACCCATTTTCAAGGATTCTATACCCTGCTCTAAATGCTTTTTATCTAAAGCATCAGTTGGACATTCTCTAATGCAAGGAATATCCTTACAAAGATAACAAGGAATTTCTCTTGCTCTAAAAAAAGGCGTGCCATTTTTTGGACTATCTAACAAGCTAGCGAGCTTTAAAGTATTATAAGGACAGGCTTTTACACAAAGCCCACAACGAATACATTTGCTTAAAAATCTAGCTTCATCTTCAGCCCCAGGAGGACGCAAGGCATAATTATCATCGGCTTTTAAAGTCAAATTAACCAAAAATCCACCTCCTGTACATAAACATGCAGCCTTAAAGGCGCTAACGAAAAATTCTCTTCTACCTTTCATTTAATCAAAACCCTAAATTAAGCCTTATAAATTTTTACAGCACATTTTTTAAAGTCAGTTTGTTTTGAAAGCGGACAAGTCGCATCCAAAGTAACTTTATTGATATATACATTCTCATCAAACCACGGCACATACACAAGTCCTACAGGCGGTTTGTTTCTTCCACGCATATCTACTCTTGCTTTTACTTTACCACGACGAGATTCCACCCAAACCAAATCACCTTGATTTAAGCCTAATTTCTCTCCATCTTTCTCACTCATATAGCAAAGCGCTTCAGGGACAGCACGGTAAAGCTCAGGCACACGCATAGTCATAGTTCCACTATGCCAATGCTCTAAAACCCTTCCTGTTGCAAGCCAGAATGGATACTCTTTACTTGGTCTTTCAGGTGCTTTCATAAATGGCCTAAAGAAAATTTTAGCCTTATTTTTAATACTGTGCTCTTTTTCATCTTTAGGAGCTATTAAATCTCCATTTGTAAGCATTTTGTTAAAATCACCATAAAAAGCAAAATCTGAATTTGGAGCCGCTTTTTTAGCATAATAATCAAATTTAGTATTAAATCTCCACTGTGTTTCCTTGCCATTAACCACAGGCCATCTTAAACCCCTTACTTTATGATAGGTATCAAAATCCGCTAAATCATGGCCGTGTCCTAAGCCAAATTTACGATATTCTTCCCAAAGGTATTTTTGAACGAAAAAGCCATAGCCTGTAAATTCTTTTCCATCACTGCCTTGAATTTTTCTCTCATCGCCTTTAACATCAGTATTATCAAAGCCTTTTGCGATAGCATCGTTTGGATTAAAGCTTTTTGCTTCTTTATTGGCAAATAGTACATCAAAAAGTGTATCATCTTCACTATAACCCATAGCTTTTGCCTCTTCTAAAACACTTGGCAAGGTAAGCTTATTATCCACTTTTTGCTCTTTCCAAACTTCTTTAAGCTTAAAGCGTTTTGCAAATTCTAAAATTTGCCAAGTATCACTCATGGCAGCACCTACAGGTAAGACTTGTTGTTTCCAATGTTGAGTTCTTCTTTCAGCATTACCATAAGCACCCCATTTTTCATAAATCATAGCACTTGGTAAAATAAGATCAGCTACTTTTGCTGAAATTCCAGGATAACAATCACTTACAACAATAAAATTATCCATTTCTCTTGCTGCTGCGATCCAGTGATTTGCATTTGCAGTGTTTTGCCATGGATTATTCACTTGCACCCATGCAAATTTAATTTTTCCATCTTCTAAATCTCTCATGATATTAAGATAAGGAGAACCTGGTTTTGGGTTGATGGTCTTTGCAGGAACTTTCCAAATTTTTTCAGAAATTTCTCTGTGTTTTGGATTTGCCACAACCATATCCGCAGGCAAACGATGGGAGAAAGTCCCTACTTCCCTAGCCGTTCCGCAAGCACTTGGCTGTCCTGTTAAAGAAAAGGCTCCACTACCTGGTTTAGCTTGCTTTCCTAGTAAAAAATGCACCATATAAGCTTGTTCATTTACCCAAGAACCTCTTGTATGTTGATTAAAGCCCATAGTCCAAAAACTTACGACTTTGCGATTTTTCTCTATGTAAAGATTAGCTAATTCTTGAAGTTTTTTCTTAAAATCTTCCAAAGACTCATTATCATCACCTTTGGCTACCTTTGCAGTGTATTCCAAAGTATAAGGGGCTAAACCTTTTTTAAATTCTTCAAAAGAAATTTCCCAGTTTTTATCAGCCACACCTTGATGTTTCATTTCAAATTTATCACCCGCTTTAACGCCAAGATAAGATAAAGAAGTAGCCTCTTCATCGTCTAAAGTGATTACATTTTCTTTTTCAACTGTATCTTTTTCACTTTCTTTAAATTTTGGATGATTTGGATTATTTCTCATACCATAACCAATATCAGCATAACCAGTTGCAAATACGCAGTGTTCTTTGATAAATTTCGTATCCATAGCCTCTGGATGATTATAAACAATCTCTCTTGCTATGTAGTTCCAAATAGCCAAATCTGTATTTGGTTTAAAAATAATTTCAATATCAGCAATATTTGAAGTACGGTTAGAAAAAGTGCTTAGATTAACAACTTTGACCTTATCAAGATTACTTAGTTTTCTATCACTTACTCTTGACCAAAGGATTGGGTGCATTTCAGCCATATTAGCTCCCCAAGTGATGATAGTATCTGTAAGTTCTATATCATCATAACAGCCTGATGGCTCATCTACACCAAAAGTTTGCATAAAACCAACCACTGCAGAGGCCATACAATGTCTTGCATTTGGATCGATATTGTTTGTTCTAAAACCCGCTTTTGCAAGTTTTAAAGCAGCATAACCTTCTTGGATAGTGTATTGCCCACTACCAAAAATCCCTATACCTGTAACGCCGAGTTCATTGTAGGCTTTTTTAAATTGTTTTTCCATTTCATCAAAAGCTCTTTGCCAAGAAACCTGTTGAAATTTGCCTTTTTTATCAAATTCGCCTTTTTCATTCATGCGAAGCAAAGGCATAACAAGGCGATCTTCACCATACATGATTTTAGCATTAAAATAACCTTTGATACAATTAAGTCCGCGATTTACGGGTGCTGCAGGATCACCTTTTGTTGCTACGATTTTGCCATCTTTTCTGGCTATCATAATTCCACAGCCAGTTCCACAAAATCTACAAACAGCCTTATCCCATTTCCAATCTTCTTCTTGCGCGCCAAGCATAGAGCTTGGAACACTGAGTCCTGCAACACTAGCAGCACTTGCAATAGCGGTATTTTTAATAAAATCCCTTCTATTCATCCTTATTCCTCCAAAATAAAAAAATCATCTTATTATAAAAAATGGAGTATAAAAATCTCTTGAAATTTTAATAAAAATAATAATTTTAAAGCTCTATTTTATAGGAGTTTTATTGTCCTTTTTATATTATTCTTACACAAAATAAATATTAAAAATAATCAACTTAAAATAATAAAAAAATGAAGATGTAAAAATTAAGCCCTAAGAATGGGCTTAATCAAAATTAATGGCAACCACAACCACCGCAGCAGCTAGAACCACCAAAAAATGCATCAAGTTTTGCAATATCTGGCATTTCTGTGATTTCATTTACAAGTTCTTTATATACCACTTTACCCTCTTTAATCACAAATACGGCACGAGCTAAAAGCCCTTCTAAAGCACCTTCATTTATCAAAACACCATATTTTTCACCAAATTCTTTTGCCACAAAATCACTTGCAACACTTAAATTTTCAATACCTTCTGTACTGCAAAATCTTCCCATAGCAAAAGGCAAGTCCATACTTACTATAATCACTTCAGCACCATTGTAGCTGGCTACTTTTTTATTAAATTCTCTAGCTTCTGTAGCACAAACTGGTGTATCTAAGCTTGGAACACTTAAAATGATTTGAGTTTTACCCGCTGCACCGATTTCAATCACGCTTAAATCTTTAGCTTTAAGATTTACCTTAGGAGCATCTGCTCCAACTTCTACTGAATTTCCTTTAAGTTTTACAGAATTTCCTTTAAAATTTACTGTACTCATTTAATTTCCTTTTTTGATATTTTAAACATTATTGCAATTAATGTTTTAGGAGCGATTATATCCTATAAACATTAATTATTTTTAATTTCACTGAAAATTATTTTACTTCTTTCCAAGTATATTTTTTCCACACTTTTTGAGCTTCTTTACTCTTAATAAAATCGACAAATTCTAAAGCTTTTTTATTTTCTAAACCTTTTTTTGTAGGAGCTATTTCAGCTGCACGATAAATCACTGCATTTTTATCTTTGATAAATAAAGCTTTATCATCGCCTAAAGCCTTTGCCCAATGAGACCAAATGATTAAAGCATCAATATTTGGATTGTTATTCCACTCATCTACAGCAGCTTTGGAATTTTTAGCATAAATTTTTATATTTTTACGTAATTTTACCAAATTTTCTCTTTTTACACTTTTTAAAGCCATATCTTCATAAAGTCCAACTTGTCCTGCACCATCAACCACCATAACATTTACGCCATCTTTTAAAATGTCTTCAAAATTTTTAATATTTTTTGGATTATTTGGACGCACGATAATGCCTGATGGACGCATATTTAAAACGCTTAAATTTTCTAAACTTAAACTTGGAATTTTTTAGCAAAATCATCCATCATTGAAGTATTGCCTGAAAAAATCAAATCTGCATTTTCTTTTGCTTTATCTATCCAAGCTGGAGTTGGACCTGCGGTTACAATCACCTTTTCTTTTGTTTTTTCTTCAAATTTTAAAGCAAGCTCTTTTAGTACAGGAGCAGGACCACCTGGACCATAAACTAAAATTTCAGCATTTAAAAAACTTGCTGCTACTAAACTTAAAAAATTAATATTTTTTTCATAAAATAAACCTTTCTTTAATAATATAACTTACTTGAAAGAAAATTCTATCAATCTATAGTTAACTCTCCCTTGCAAAGCCCTGCTTCTATAAGAAAACGAGAAGGAGTAAAAGAAGTTTTTTTGTTTTTATCATATTTAGCATAACTTAAATAAAGTATATTTTTTGCCCTAGTTACCGCAACATAAAAAAGTCTTCTTTCTTCTTCTAAGCTTCCACCCATTCCCATAAGCTTTTGATTAGGAAAGCGACCTTGCGCAAGATCAATCACAAAAACAAGATCAAATTCCAAGCCCTTACTTGCATGCACGCTAAGCAAATTAACTCCTTTGCCACTACTCATTTCGCTTGCACCTAAAGTTAGAAAATTATAATACTTGTAAATATCGCTATAATTTTTTGTAAGCTCTTTTAAAACATTGAATTTTGTTTCTATTTTTTCTAAATTTTCACTCTTTCTTAATAAATCCACCTGCCCTGCTTTATTTGTCGCTCTTTTGGTTGCAAGTTCTTCGCAAATTTCTCTATAAAAAGAATTTTCACAAATTAAATTTACCAAAGTCAAAGAATGTTTTATTTCCATAGCTTTTTTTAAAAAAAGATAGATTTTTTCCAAATTTCTAGCGCACAAATCATTGATTTTTGAAAGTCTTAAAATAGGATGTGCATCAAATTCACTCTCAAATTTAAAACGAGTTTCGCTGGCTAATTCTTCCAAATCTGCAAAAAGCCCAAGTTGATAATTTCTTTTTTGATGATTTTGCAAATTTACATTTTTATCAGGATCTAAAAAACCTTTTATTAAATTTCCATGCCCTAATTTTAAAAGTGCGTCAAAAATTTCTTTTGCTAAAACTCCACCCACACCTTTGGTATATTGAACCAAATGAATAAAAGCCATGATATCTTTAGGATTTACCACAAGCGCAAGCATGGAGCTAAAAGCTTTAACTTCCAAACTTTCAAAAAAACTTCCACTTCCCTTTCTCACACTTGCAATGCCCTGCTCCCTTAAAGCTACTTCAACCCCATCAGCACTTGAGTTGTTGCGAAAAATCACGGCAATTTCTTCCAAACTTACTCCGCTTGTAAGTATCATTTTGGCTATATTTTGATACTGATCAAATAATTCTTCAAAAGTAAGCAAAGATGGGGCTTTAAACTCATCATTTCTTGTAACAATAAGTTCTTTTGGATATAATCTTTCGTTATTTAAAATCACTTTATTAGCCAAAGCTAAAATACTTCTTGATGAACGGTAGTTTTTATTTAAAGAAAAAATTTTTGCATCTTTAAAACGATCTTTAAACCCACCTATGATATTAATATCCGCTCCATTAAAAGCATAAATACTTTGATCATAATCCCCTACGCAAAACAAACTTTTACTATGAAAAGCCTCTATTAAGGAACTTTGCAAAGTATTTGTGTCTTGATATTCATCCACTAAAATTTCATCAAATTCATATTTTTCTTCTTTTAAAAGCTCTTTTAGATTGATAAGTAAGTCATTAAAATCTACATAATTAAAACGCTTTTTTTCATTATCATATTCTTTTAAAATATCTTCATAAATTTCAGCATAAATACTTTGTTCTTCATAGTTTTGACAAAACCAAGTATAAAAATCTTGATTGTGTGCTTTGTTTTGAAACAAAGAATAAAGATCATATAAATAACTTGATTGATAAGGTTTTATATCACTTAAATGCCTAAAGGTTCTTTTTTCATAGACACTTTTAAGTAGAGTTTTTAACTCGCTTGCTTGCTTTAAAATTATATTTTTATCCGCATTTCTAAGTAAGGTATAAGCCGTACTATGAAAAGTTCCTGCAAGTATTTTACTGGTAATATTTTTATCAAAAAATTTCCCTAAACGCCCTATCATTTCTTTACTGGCTTTATTTGTGAAAGTCAAAAGCATAATTTTTTGAGGTGCCACTCCCTTGCTTAAAAGATAAGAAATTCTTGCAACAATAGTAGAAGTTTTTCCCGTCCCTGCACTTGCAATAACAAGATTGTGTCCAAAATCAGCAGTAGCAGCAAGATATTGTTCATTATTTAATTTTGAAAGTGGCATTATTTTCCTTATAAAAGTTAAAATTATAAAAAAAAATTACTTAAAAATATAAAAATTTAAAATTACTTTATATTAGATTATAGTACAATGCTAAAATTATTTAACTTTCTGTTTTTAAGGGATAGCAAATGAATTTGAAAATTTTTTCTATTATTGTTGGCATATTAATTGCTATTATTGTGATATTAGGTGGAACCTATTATTATCTTTTTGAATATTCAAAACCAAAGAATTACACCTTAAACACCAACACTTACACCGAGCAAAAATCGTATACTAATAACTACGATAATTCCTATTCGCCCTCGATCCAAACCAACAATAGTTCATCAGATATAAATATTAATAACAATACTATCCAAAAGCAAGAAACAAACCCATTAGATGAAAATCAAAGCTTAAATAACAATACATTTAATACGCCAATAAGCGAAAACAATCAAAGCTTAAATAATGACACCAATACAAGTAATAATATTAATACAAATGAAAATAAGCAAATTTTAGATACGGATAAAGAAAAATTAAAACAAGAAAATAAACAAGCCAAAATAGAAGCTCTTAAAAAAGAAATCAGCAAACAACAAAAGATCTTAGAAAGAGAGAGAGCCGTAAAAAAAGAACTTCAATCAAACAAGTCAAACAAAAATAAATATCTAAATACCGCTAGAGAGTATCTAAGCATAGGAAAAAACAGTCGTTTAGAACCTGAACTTAGTACAGAAAATATGAAAGTTTATATTTTAGATGGAAAATTTTTAAGCCAATATAGAATCAATCTGTTAAAAGATATGCTAAGCGTTATACAAGATAATGCAAAAGATTATTATCTAAGTATTTTTGTTAAAATGCTACCAAAAGGGGAAATGAAATTAACTATCTATAACAAAGAAATTATCTTTTCAGATATGAAAAAAGCTTATAAATATATTAGCTTAGATAGATTAAGCCCATATTTAAACAATCCAAAAGAATTAAATGAACATGTAGCACGTGAAGAAATTTTAGAAAGACTTAAACTTCAAATTAAAAAAGATGGCAAAGGAAGTGATTTTTCTAAACATATCAAAAGTTTGAAAACTGGACTTAATACAGCACAATATTTCTTCCCGTTTTGTGAAATTATAGAAATTAGCTCTATTAAATAAGCTAAAACAATAAAGGCAAATAATGTATGATAAAAATTTAGAAAAAGAGTATTATCAAATTTGCGAAGAACGCGGATATTTTGAGATCGATGGCAATAAAACCATACAAGAAAAAGATAAAAATTTCTGCATTATGATGCCTCCTCCTAATGTCACTGGAGTTTTACACATAGGACATGCTTTAACTTTTACTCTACAAGACATTATGACGCGTTACAAAAGAATGGATGGCTATAAGGTTCTTTATCAACCAGGGCTTGATCACGCAGGTATTGCTACTCAAAATGTTGTAGAAAAACAACTTCTTGCTCAAGGCATTAAAAAAGAAGAACTAGGTAGAGAAAAATTTATAGAAAAAGTCTGGGAGTGGAAAGAGCAAAGCGGTGGAAAAATTTTAGACCAAATGAGAACACTAGGCATCACTCCTGCATGGAGTCGCTTGCGTTTTACTATGGATGAAGGTTTGGTTAATGCCGTAAAAAAAGCCTTTGTAGAACTTTATGATAAAAGACTTATTGTACGTGGAAACTACATGATAAATTGGTGTACTCACGATGGCGCTTTAAGTGATATAGAAGTTGAATACAAAGAAAACAAAGGAAAACTTTATCATATTAAATACTTTTTAAAAGATAGCGATGAATTTTTAGTAGTAGCCACAACGCGTCCTGAAACTTTTTTTGGCGATACTGCAGTTATGGTACATCCTGACGATGAACGCTATACTAAATTTGTGGGCAAAGAAGTGATTTTGCCTATAAGTAAAAAAGCCATTAAAATTATAGCTGATGAGCATGTAGAAAAAGAATTTGGAACAGGAGTTGTAAAAGTTACTCCCGCTCATGACATGAACGATTATGAAGTAGGACTTAGACATAATTTAGAATTTATAAGCGTTTTTAATGAAAAAGGAATTTTAAACGAACATTGTTTAGAGTTTCAAGGTTTAGAACGCTTAGAAGCAAGAGAAAAAATCGTAGCCAAACTTGAAAGTCTTGGCTTTATAGAAAAAACAGAAGAACATAATAATCAGGTAGGATATTGTTATCGTTGCAACAATGTAGTTGAACCTTATATCTCCAAGCAATGGTTTGTAAAAAAAGAAATCGCCCAAGAAAGTATAGAAAAAGTTGCACTTGGCGAAAGCAAATTTTATCCAAATCACTGGATAAATAGCTTTAATGCTTGGATGAAAGATTTAAGAGATTGGTGTATTTCAAGACAACTTTGGTGGGGGCATCAAATTCCTGTGTATTATTGCGAATGCTCTCATGAATGGGCAAGCCAACATACGCCTAAAACTTGTCCAAAATGTCAAAGTCAAAATTTCAAACAAGATGAAGATGTACTTGATACTTGGTTTTCTTCAGGACTTTGGGCTATGAGTACTCTAGGCTGGGGGAATGAAAATTGGGGTAAAGATAAAATTTGGTCTGAAAAGGATTTAAAAGATTTTTATCCCAATTCTTTACTCATTACAGGTTTTGATATTTTATTTTTCTGGGTGGCTAGAATGATGTTTCAAAGCACTAATGCCTTACATCAACTTCCTTTTAAAGATATTTATTTACACGCTCTTGTGAAAGATGAGCAAGGTAGAAAAATGAGTAAAAGTCTTGGAAATGTCATCGATCCAAATGAAAGTATTAAAGAATATAGTGCCGATATTTTACGCTTTACTTTAGCACTTCTTGCTATACAAGGACGCGATATTAAACTTAGCAATGATAAACTTTTACAAGTTAGAAATTTTACAAATAAAATTTATAATGCTACAAATTATCTGCTTTTAAATGAAAGTAAATTTGAAGATTTGGAAAATATCACACTTCATTCAGAATTAGCAAAATATATTTATGCCAAATTTCAAACTTGTGTTAAGGATGTAAGAGAAAATTTAGACAATTATCGCTTTAATGATGCAGCCAATACTCTATATAAATTCTTTTGGGATGATTTTTGCGATTGGGGTATAGAGCTTAGCAAAGCAGAAAAATCAAGCGTTAAAGAACTTGGTAGTATTTTCAAAGAAGCTTTAAAGCTCTTAAATCCTTTTATGCCTTTTATCAGTGAATATTTATATCATAAACTAAGCGATACAGAACTTAAAACAAGCCCTTCTATTATGATAAGCAAATATCCAAAATTTAAAGAACAAGATAAAAATATAGAAAAAATCTTTTCTTTACTTATAGAAAGCATAGTTGGTATCCGCCGTGCTAAAAGTTTAATCGATCTTGGAAATTCTAAAATAGAAAAAGCTTATATCAAATTTAACGATAAAAAAATCAAAAATGAAATCAAAGCTTATATGAATTTTATCATGATGCTCGCAAAGTGCGAGCAAATAGAATTTAGTGAAGAAAAATTACCAAAGGCAATATGTGATGTTAGCGAGAATTTAGAAATTTTCATTACGCTTGAAAATGTTGATTTAAGTGGTATTTTAACAAGACTTGAAAATCAAAAAAATAAGCTTGAAAAAGAAAGCTTCAAGCTTAACTCCATGCTTTCAAATGAAAAATTCACTGCTAACGCACCTAAAGAGGTGGTGGAGCAAAATAAAGAAGCTCTAGAAAATTTAAAAATTCAGCTTGAAAAAATATCAGTTGAACTTCAAAATCTAAGAGGTTGAAAATTTGATAAAAATAAAAAATTTAAAAAAATATTATGGCAAGGAACTCGTGATAAACGATGTTTCTTTGGAGATTAAAAAGGGTGAAATTTACGCCATAGTAGGTCATAGTGGAGCTGGAAAATCCACTCTTTTAAGATGTATTAATGGACTTGAGAATTATCAAGAAGGAAGCTTAAAAGTCTTTGATCAAGAAATTAAAGATTTAAGTCAAAAAAAATCAAAAGAGCTAAGAGTGCTTAGAAAAGATATAGGGATGATTTTTCAAAATTTTGCCCTAATGGAGCGCAAAAATGTATTTGAAAATGTTGCTATGCCTTTAAGAACACACTATACTCAGTGTAAATTTCATGCCAAGCTTTTTAATAAAGAATACATGAGTGAAAAAGAAATTGCCCAAAAAGTCAATTCTTTGCTTGAAATCGTAGGACTTGATCATAAAAACAAATCCTACCCAAGAGAACTAAGTGGGGGGCAAAAACAACGCGTTGCTATTGCTAGAGCCTTAGCTTTAAACCCAAAAATTTTACTTAGTGATGAAGCTACTTCGGCTCTTGATCCAAACACTACAAAAAATATTTTAGAGCTTATATCTAAAATCAATACTGAATTTGGGATTACTGTTGTTTTAGTAACTCACGAAATGGATGTGGTAAAAGACATAGCTCAAAAAGCTTTATTGCTTGAACATGGACAAATCATAGGAAGTGGAGCAATTGATGAGCTTTTTTTAAAGCCTAATGCCAAAATGAAAGAATTTTTAGGAGAAAGTGATTTTTTGCCTAAACACGGACTTAATATCAAACTTTACTTTCCAAAAGAAGTTGCCCAAAATAGCGTCATCACTCATATGGCAAGAACTCTAAATATAGACTTTAACATAGTTTGGGGTAAAATAGAAAAACTTAATGGAAAAGCCTTAGGAAATTTAGTTATAAATATAAATGAAAAGGATAAAGACAAGGTTCTTGATTACATAGAAAAAAGTGGAGTATTATGGGAGGTGGCATCATGAATGAAGAAAACATCTCTATCATCAGTGCTTTTTTTGGTAGAATTTCTCAATTTTTTAATGAATTTTCTTGGCAGGATATTAAAGAAGTGAGTTTAAGTTCTATCACAAGTTTCAGTGAAAATTATGAGAACATTTTAAAACCTGCACTTAATGAAACAATTTATATGAGTTTAATGGCTGTACTATTTGGATTTTTATTGGCTATTATTCCTGGAATTTTACTTGCTATTTGGGATAAAAACGGAATTAAAGAAAATAAAATCGCTTATAGCATTTTAGATTTTATTACAAATATACTGCGTGCCTTTCCATTTTTAATTCTTATAGTTGTTCTTTTACCACTTTCTAAAATCATAGTAGGCACCAGCATAGGTACAAATGCCGCCATAGTTCCATTAGCTATCGGAATAGCTCCTTATTTGGCAAAGATGCTTGAAAGTGCTTTTAAAGAAATAGACAAAGGAATCATAGAAGCAGCAAAAAGTTATGGCGCTAGCAATATTCAAATTATCTTCAAGGTTATCTTTAGTGAGGCTCTTCCTGCTATAATTAGCGGAATTACTCTAACTTTAATCTTTACCATTGGTTTTTCTGCTCTTGCTGGAACTGTCGGTGGTGGAGGTTTGGGAGATGTCGCTATTCGCTATGGTTATGAAAGATTTAACAAAGAAGTTATGATTCAAACTGTAGTTATTTTACTTATATTAGTTCAGTTAGTTCAAATTCTAGGTAATTTATTTTATACTTGGGCTAAAAATAGTAAAACTACATATATCATTGCCACTCTATTGATTTTACTTGGAGTTAGTATAGTTATCAATATAAACAATGATGAAAATTTCTTTTGGCAAGCAATTATTTTTATCTTATTTTTAGGAAGTTTGCTTTATAAAGGTTTCAAAAAATAAGGAGATTATATCTCCTTTTAAGATAAATATAAGTTTTTTTAAGTAAAATTTAAAAAAAATTAAAGGAATTAAAATGATGTATCAGATGCGTTAATCTGACTATCAACAAGTTTTTATATGCTTCTTCCTGATAGTCAGAGTGAATTTATTAAGATTAAAGCAAGCACAAAATGACTAAAAAGGAAAAAAATGAAAATCAAATCTTTATTTATAGCAAGTATTTTAACATTAAGTCTTAATGCAAATGCATTAGAAACCATCACAGTTGCAGCAACTCCCGTCCCTCATGCTGAAATCCTAGAACAAGTAAAACCTGATTTAGAAAAACAAGGCTATAAACTTGAAATCAAAGAATTTACGGATTATGTTTTACCTAATCTAGCTGTTGATAACGGAGAAGCCGATGCAAATTTTTTCCAACATACTCCTTATTTGGAAGAATTTAATAAAAACAAAGGCACCAAACTTATCAAAGTAGCTGCCATACACATAGAACCTATGGCTGTTTACTCCAAAAAATACAAAAGTCTAGATGATATTAAAGAAGGGGTTAAAATCGCCATTCCAAATGATCCAACCAATGAAAGTAGAGCTTTAGATATTATTGCAAAAAAAGGTTTGGTAAAATTTAAAGATAAGGCTTTAAAAACACCTCTTGATATTATAGACAATCCTAAAAAAATTAAATTTGTAGAATTAAAGCCCGCACAACTTCCAAGAGCTTTGGATGATGTTGATTTTGCTGTAATTAATTCCAACTACGCTCTCTCTGCAAATCTAAATCCTGCAAAAGATAGCGTATTTATCGAAGATAAAGAAAGCCCGTATGCAAACATTCTTGTTGTAAGAGTGGGACATGAAAACGATCCAAAAATCAAAGCCTTAATCCAAGCTCTACAAAGTGATAAAATCAAACAATTTATCATAGAAAAATACAACGGATCTGTTTTACCTGCTTTTTAATTTTGTCCCTTACCTAGGGACTTTTTTTTAAATACAAAGGAGTTTTTATGAATTTATTTAAAATTATTATACTCGCTTGCATTCTAAATTTATCTAGCCTATTTGCACAAAACATTACTATAGGAGCCACTCCAAATCCTTTTGGTAGCTTACTAGAACTAATGAAAGATGATTTTAAAAACAAAGGGTATGAGCTTAAAATAGTAGAATTTTCAGACTATATTTTGCCCAATCGTGCATTAGAGGAAAAAGAACTTGATGCAAATTTATATCAACACAAACCTTTTTTAGAAGAATACAACCTAAAAAAAAGTTCAAATTTAATTGCAACAACGCCTGTACTTATAGCTCCAGTAGGAGTTTATAGTAAAAAAATCAAAAATTTAGAAAATCTTAAAGAAGATGCTAGAGTTGCTATACCTAATGATGCGACCAATGAAAGCAGAGCTTTAGAGCTTTTAGAGAAAGCAAAATTAATAGAGCTTAACAAAAATACTCTAAAAACCCCATTGGACATAAACAAAAATCCAAAAAAACTTAAATTTATAGAACTTAAAGCCGCACAACTTCCAAGAGCTTTAGATGATGTTGATATTGCTATAATTAATTCTAATTTCGCACTTGGAGCCGGTCTGAATCCAAGTAAAGATACTATTTTTAGGGAAGATAAAAATAGCCCTTATGTAAATTATGTTGTGGTACGCTCAGAAGATAAAAATAGCGAAAAAACCAAAGTAATTGATGAAATTTTAAGAAGCGATAAATTTAAAGCCATCATTAATGAACATTATAAAGATATATTAATCCCAGCTTTTTAGGAGTATAGCATGAATATTAAAAAAATATTTTTAAGTGTTTTATTTACAATTAGCCTTAGTTTTGGGGCAGATAAAACCATAATCATAGGTGCAACACCAACGCCTTATGCTGAAATTTTAAATTTCTCTAAACCCTTATTTCAAGAAAAAGGTTGGAGGTTGATAGTTAAGGAATTTAATGACTATAATATACCTAATATCGCTTTAAATGAGAAAGATTTAGATGCAAATTTATATCAGCATAAACCTTTTTTAGATGATTTTAATACCCACAAAGGAACAAATTTAAGTTCTTTAGGTGCTATTGTTTTAGTTCCTATGGCTATATATTCTAACTCCATAAAAGATATAAAAGACATTCCTAATGGTGCTAAAATCGCTATACCTAATGATGCTACCAATGAAAGCAGAGCCCTTGATTTACTAGCTAAAGCAAATTTAATAGAATTTAAAAGTCAAAACACCCTTAAAACCCCTATTGACATAAGTAAAAATCCAAAAAAACTTAAATTTATAGAGCTTAAAGCCACACAACTTCCAAGAGCCCTAAATGATACTGATTTGGCTGTTATTACCACAAACTATGCTCTTGGAGCAGGTTTAAACCCTTTAAAAGATGGTATTTTTATAGAAGATAAAGATAGTTTATATGCTATTGTTTTAGCTGCAAGAAAAGGTGAAGAAACAAGTCAAAAAAGTCTTGTTATTAAAGAAATTTTAACAAGCGATAAAATTAAAAATTTTATCATAGAAAAATATAAAGGCTCTGTTATCCCTACTTTTTAACTCTATACAAAGCCTTCTAAAGGCTTTGTTAAACTTATAAAAGCTAAAATACTATTTATTGCATTATAATTCTTAGGATAAAAATGAAAATTATTTTTTTAACTTTTTTTATTGTGATAAATTATATCCAAGCAGCTAGTTTAGAAGAAATCAAAACAGCACTAGCTAAAGAATTTAGAAATAATTTTCCTAAAATTATAATTTCTCAAATTGATTTAAAAATAACATCATTGCCTAAAGATTTTGATCAATATGAATTTCTAAGAATCGCTAATGGGCGTTTTAATCAAGCACAAGGCTTTTTAAGGGCTGAATTTAAAACTCCGCAAAATATACAAAAAAATGTATTTTTTAGATATTTCATTCAAGCAAATTTAGAAGTTTTAAAAAGCGAACGCGCTATAAAAAGAGGAGATAAACTTGGAGCTTTTGACTATAAAAGCGTATTGATTGATTTTGATAAAGTTCCTTTAAATGCCTTAACCTTAGATGATGTAGATAATCTTGTAGCTAAAAGCAATATTAACAAAAACGCCATTTTAAGAGCAAATATGTTTAAAACCACAGCTTTAATACGCCGAAATGATCCTATAATCGGAGTTTTAAGTGAAGCAAATGTTGATGTTTTAATCGAACTTGTGGCTTTGCAAAGTGCAAATATGGGCGAAAGGATTCGTGCAAAAAACAAAGAAGGTAAAGTTATGCAAGGCATCGTAGTGGGTAAAAATAGGATGATTATACAATGAAGGTTTTATTAGGAATTTCTGGTTCAAGCAGTGTCAATTTAGGCTTAAAATTATTAAAAAATTTAGAAAATCAATGCGAACTTTATTGTATTTTAACTCAAGGTGCAAAACTTAGTTTCAAAGCTGAAAATGAAGCAAATTTAGAAGAAATTTGTCAAGAAAATTTTAAATACACTCATTTTTTAGATGATAAAAATTTAAGTCTAAGTGTAGCAAGTGGATCTTTTGGAATAGAAAAAACTATCATTGCTCCTTGTTCGATTTCAAGTTTAGCAAAAATTCACGCTGGTTTTGCAGACACTCTTTTAATGCGTGCTGCAGCAGTGGCCTTAAAAGAAAGAAAAAAACTCATCTTAGGCGTACGTGAAATGCCTTTTTCTACTTTAAATTTAGAACATATGTTAAAACTTAGCCAAATGGGAGTTATTATCGCACCTCCTATTATCGCAAGTTATTCTAAAGCAAACAATCTAGAACAAATGGAAAATTTTATCGTAGGTAAATGGCTAGATCTTTTAGAAATAAAACACAATTTATATGAAAAATGGCAAAATTTTTAGTTTAAATTTGTTATATTTTTAAAAAAAATTGGAGCAAAAATGACTTGTTTATATCCTGGGACTTTTGATCCTATTACCAACGGACATTTGGATGTTATCAAACGAGCTTTAAAAATTTTTGATGAAGTCATCGTTGCCATAGCAAAAAGTGAACATAAAAAACCTTGCTATGATTTAGAAAAACGCAAAGAACTAGCCCTGCTTGCAACACAAAATTTAAAAAATGTTAAAATCATTGCTTTTGATAATTTACTTGTAGATTTAGCCAAAGAATTAAAAGTTAATACTATAATCCGTGGACTTAGAGCGGTGAGTGATTTTGAATACGAATTGCAAATTGGCTATGCAAATCACGCACTTTGGGAAGATATGGAAACCATTTATCTTATGCCAAGTCTAAAACATGCTTTTATTTCAAGTTCTATTGTTCGCTCTATAGTAGCACATGGGGGTGATGTAAGTTCTCTTGTTCCAAAAGAAATTCTACCTTTTTTAAAGGATCAATCTTGTATGTAGTTTTTGAAGGTATTGACTGCGTAGGAAAAAGTACGCAAATTTCACTTTTAAAAGAAATTTATAAAGACGCCATTTTCACACTCGAACCTGGCGGAACAGAACTTGGAAAACATTTAAGAGAAATTTTACTTAATAAAACTCATCCTATTAGCAAAAGAGCTGAACTCTTGCTTTTTTTAGCTGATCGTGCTCAACATTTTGAAGAAATCTTAAAAACCAATCAAAACAAACTCATTATTAGCGATAGAAGTTTTATTTCAGGCATGGCTTATGCCAAAGATTTTGAAAACGATTTGCTTTTTGCTTTAAATAGTTTTGCTTTAGAAAATTTTTTTCCACAAAAAATTATCTTTTTAAAAGGAGATGTAAACCTTATCCAAGAACGTCTCAGTCAAAAAGAACTAGATAGCATAGAAAAACGTGGCATTGAGTATTTTTTAAGCATACAAGATAAACTCGAAAAAGTGCTTTATTTTTTAAAAGAAAAAATTTCTATAGAAATTTTAACACTTGACGCAAAAGAAAGTAAAGAAAAATTACACCAACAAATAAAGGAATTTTTACAATGATTAACGCTTTAAAAGGAATGAAAGATTTATTAGATAAAGATGCATATTATTATGAAAAAGTGATTAAAATCTGTGAAGAAGTAGCTAAAAACTATAGCTTTACTTTTATCAACACACCGCATTTAGAACTTTGCACCCTTTTTAAAAGAAGCGTAGGAGAAAGTTCTGATATAGTAGGCAAAGAAATGTATGAATTTATCGATAAAGGCGAAAATCATGTTTGCATGCGTCCTGAAGGAACTGCTGGGGTGGTGCGTGCCTATATAGAAAAAAAACTCGATAAAAACACTAGTGTGAAAAGATGGTTTTATCATGGTTCCATGTTCCGCTATGAAAGACCCCAAAAGGGACGCTTAAGAGAATTTCATCAATTTGGCGTTGAAAGTTTTGGAAACGCAAGCGTTTATGAAGATGCAAGTATTATTTTAATGTTAGTAGAAATTTTTTCACGCTTAGATATTAAATTTAGACTACTGATTAACTCTTTAGGTTGTTTAGAATGTATGCCAAAATATCGTGAAAATTTGATACATTTTTTAGATAGCAAAAAAGGTTTTTGCGAGGATTGTTTGCGTAGAAAAAACTTAAATCCCATTCGTGTTTTAGACTGTAAAAATGAGCATTGTCAAAGCTTACTTAATGATGTTCCGCTTTTAAATCAAAATTTATGCTCATCTTGCCAAAAAGACTTTGAAATTTTACAAAGCGTTTTAAAAGAAAACGGAGTGGATTTTGAAGTGGATTCTAAACTTGTTAGAGGGCTTGATTACTACTCTAAAACGGCTTTTGAATTCATTAGCGATGAAATTGGTGCAAAAGCTGCTATTGCTGGGGGCGGAAGATATGATAGACTTATTGAATACCTTGATGGAAAAAGTGGTTTTGGTGTAGGTTTTGCCATGGGTATAGAAAGAATTATAGCTATTTTAGAACAAAAAGAAGAAAAGGTTCAAAGAGAAGGAATTTATCTTTGTGCTATGGATGAAATTTATATCCAAAAACTTTTGCATATCGCTACAAATTTAAGAAAAGAACATAAAGTGCTTTTAAGCTATGAAGCAAGAAAACTAGCTAAACATCTTGAAAACGCGGATAAAAATAATGCTGAAATTTTTCTTTGTATGGGAGAAAATGAAGCACAAAATGAAAGTTTGTTTTATAAAAATTTAGCAAAAAAAGAAGAAAAAATGATTAAAATTTCAGACTTAAAGAAGGTTTTATAATGGATTATGGTATTGATATTTGGGGAAATGAAAATTTCATTATCAAAAATGGTAAAGTTTGTATCAATCATGAGAAAAAACCTGCTATTATTGATATAGTTAAAGAATTAAGAGATGATGGATACAAGGGACCTTTACTTTTAAGATTTCCTCATCTTATTCAAAAACAAATTGAAAATATTTACGGAAATTTCAATAAAGCAAGAAAAGAATTTGGCTATAAAGGAGGATTTAACGCTGTTTATCCTTTAAAGGTAAATCAATACCCTGGTTTTGTAAAAAATCTTGTAAAGCTTGGAAAAGACTATAACTACGGACTTGAAGCAGGTTCTAAAGCAGAGCTTTTACTCGCTATGGCTTATAATAATGAAGGTGCACCTATTACAGTAAATGGCTTTAAAGATAGAGAACTTATCAATATAGGCTTTATCGCAGCTGAAATGGGACATAATATCACTTTAACCATAGAAGGACTTAATGAACTTGAAGCTATCATAGACATAGCCAAAGAACGCTTTAAACCCAAACCAAATATAGGCTTACGTGTGCGTTTGCATTCTGCTGGAGTTGGAATTTGGGCAAAAAGCGGTGGGATTAATTCTAAATTTGGACTTACATCCACTGAACTCATAGAAGCAGTAAATTTACTCAAAGAAAACAAACTTTTAGAACAATTTACCATGATTCACTTTCATCTAGGCTCACAAATTACCGAAATTCATCCTTTAAAAAAAGCCTTAAACGAAGCAGGAAATATTTACACAGAACTTAGAAAAATGGGAGCTAAAAATCTAAAAGCTATCAATCTTGGTGGCGGTTTAGCTGTGGAATACTCACAATTTAAAAATGAAAAAAGTAGAAATTATACCTTAAGGGAATACGCTAACGATGTAGTTTTTATCCTAAAAAATATAGCTGAACAAAAAAAAGATTTAGAACCTGATATTTTTATAGAAAGTGGGCGTTTTGTAGCAGCTAATCACGCTGTTTTAATCGCTCCTGTATTGGAGCTTTTTTCTCAAGAATATGCAGAAAACAAACTCATACTTAAAAAACAAAATCCAAAACTTATCGATGAGCTTTATGATCTTTATAAAAGCATAAAACCTTCCAATGCATTAGAATACTTGCACGATAGCATAGATCATTTAGAGAGTATTTTAACTCTTTTTGATTTGGGCTATGTCGATTTGCAAGATCGCTCCAATGCTGAAATTTTAACTCATTTGATTACAAAAAAAGCTATCTTACTTTTAGGCGATAAGCAAAATCCTGCGGATTTACTTGCCATACAAGATGAAGTACAAGAAAGGTATTTGGTAAATTTTTCACTCTTTCAAAGCATACCTGATTTTTGGGGTTTAGAACAAAATTTCCCCATCATGCCACTTGATCGCTTAGACGAAGAACCGACTCGAAGTGCAAGTATTTGGGATATAACTTGCGATAGTGATGGAGAAATTTCATACTCTAAAGATAAGCCTTTATTTTTACACGATGTAGATGTAGAAAAAGAAAATTATTTTCTAGGGTTTTTCCTTGTAGGCGCCTATCAAGAAGTACTTGGAATGAAACACAATCTTTTTACTCATCCTACTGAAGCTATTATAAGTATCAATGAAAAAGGCTATGAAGTTGAGGGGATTATAGAAGCACAATCCATACTTGATGCCTTAGAAGATTTAGACTATGATATACACGCTATTATGGATATACTTAATGAACGCATAAGCAATTCCAAGCTTGTAAATGACAAACAAAAAAAACATATTTTAGGGGAGCTTTATCTCTTCTTAAATGATAATGGTTATTTAAAAAGCATAGGAGTTTAGATGAATTTTTGGGGTATTATAAAAGAAGATTTTTCTCAACCAAAGGTGCAAGATCCAGCTTTTAATTCTTGTATAGAACTTTTTTTTAATTACCCTGGAGTATGGGCTGTGGTAAATTACCGTTTTGCACATTTTTTTTACATAAGAAATTTTAAACGCATTGCCAGAATGATTAGTGGAATTTCGCAATTTCTAACTGGAGTAGATTTACATCCTGGAGCAGAACTTGGAAGACGTATTTTTATAGATCATGCCAATGGGGTGGTTATAGGCCAAACAGCGATCATAGAAGATGATGTTTTGATTTATCAAGGAGTTACTTTAGGTGGAACAAGTCTTGAAAAAGGCACTAAACGTCATCCAACCATAAAAAAAGGAGTGATCATAGGTTCAGGCGCAAAAGTACTTGGCAATATCACCATAGGAGAAAATGCTAAAATAGGTTCAAATGCCGTAGTTGTTAAAGATGTAGGTGCAAATTTAACTGCCGTTGGAATTCCTGCTTATATTATCGAAGAGCGTAAAAATAAAAACATTAGAGCCATAGATGCAAATTGCGATGATAAATTAGAAAAGCTAGAAAATAAAATTTTAGAACTTGAAAATCTTATATTAAAACGACCTGAATCACAAAAATAATAATTTTTATAATACATAAAATTATATGTATTATTATGCGTATTAATTTTTCCTAAAAATTAATACAAATTTTCACATTTATTGAATTTTATAACTCATTTTTAAATTAAATTTATTACAAAAATGCAATTTTCTGCTAAAATTAAACAAAAATTATTAAGGATTGAAAAATGCTTACAAAAAGATCTCAAGTTTTAGAAGAATCTATCACTTTAGCTATCACCGCACTTGCCAATGAACTTAAAGCTAAAGGCGAGGATATCATTAGTTTTTCAGCAGGCGAACCTGATTTTGACACACCGCAAACCATCAAAAATGCCGCTATAAGTGCTATTGAAAAAGGATGTGGAAAATACACTGCTGTTGCGGGAATTCCTGAAGTATTAAAAGCTATTCAAATCAAATTTAAAAAAGATAATAATCTTGATTACGAAACAAATGAAATCATCACCAATGTAGGTGCAAAACACTCTCTTTTTGAATGTATAGAATGTTTAGTAGAAAAAGATGATGAAGTCATTATCCCTAGTCCTTACTGGGTAAGCTATCCTGAAATGGTAAAATTTGCAGGTGGAAAACCTGTATTTATAGAAGGCTTAGAAGAAAATGGCTTTAAAATTACCGCTGAACAATTAAAAAAAGCTATCACAGCTAAAACCAAGGTTTTAATGCTAAATTCTCCTTCAAATCCTGTGGGATCGATTTATTCTAAAGAAGAATTAACTCAAATTGCTAAAATTCTAGAAGGAACGCAAATTACTGTTTTAAGTGATGAAATGTATGAAAAACTTCGCTATGATGGTTTTGATTTTGTAGCTTTTGCAAGTGTAAGCGAAGACGCTTTAAAACGCACTGTGACCATTAACGGACTTAGTAAATGTGGAGCTATGCCAGGATGGCGTTTTGGCTATATGGCAAGCAAAAATAAAGCCCTAATTTCAGCTGTTAAAAGACTTCAAGGACAAAGCACTTCAAATATTTGCTCCATTACTCAACATGCAGCCATTCCTGCTTTAAATGGAAAATGTGATAAAGATATAGAAAAAATGCGTCAAGCCTTTGAAAAACGCCGTAACTTAGCTTTAGATATGCTTAAACAAATCCCAAATATCAGTGTTTATAAACCAGAAGGTGCTTTTTATCTTTTTGTAAATATACAAAAAATAGAAAAAGATTCTATGAAATTTTGCCAAAAATTACTTGAACAAGAAAAAGTTGCCGTTGTTCCAGGCATAGGTTTTGGCACGGATGGATACTTTAGACTTTCTTATGCCACAAGCGATGAACTCATCGAAAAAGGTTTAGAAAGAATAGCAAATTTCATTGCTTCTTATTAAGCCCTAAAGCCTTAAAATTACTTTAAGGCTTTTTAAGCACAGCATTTACTCTTTGAATACTATCTGATTTATTTAAACTCAATCTTATTATAGAATTTTCTAATCCACCTAAAGAATGCGCTACATTTGCCTCTAGGCTTATCATATCTAAAGCATTTAATTCAAATTTTTCCTTTTCCACTTCAAACCAAATTTTACCGCTTAAAACTTGAATATGTATAGCAAAAGGAGCTTTATGCTCTTTCATCACACTATCTTTAGCTAATAAAATTTGAATTTCTTTACCTTTTTCATTGTCAATTAAAACATTGATTTTTACTTCTTTTGGGCTAAATTCCGCCCTATTCCATTGAATAATTTTCACAAAATCTCCTTTTTTAGTTTTATAAAACTATAGCAAAAACCAAAATATAGATTATAAACTTGTGTTAATTTATCCTTCTTTTCACCAAAAATCCTGTTTAAATTTAGCCCTTATTTCATAAGCCTCGCCCATTTTTGGTGTGATAAGGGGTAAATCTAAATTTTTATAAAGAAATTTTACTACTTCATTCCACGCGTGAGTTCCTGCTAAAAATCTCCCCCAATGTATAGGCATGACAGCTTTTGCATTAAGATCTTTTGCTTCTTTTAAAATTTGCTCAGGAAAAGAGTGCGAATATGGCCAAGCGATATTAAACTGTCCACTTTCAAGACAAGCTAAGTCAAAACCTCAAAATACTCACCTATTTTTTTAAAATGTGTAAAATACCCTCCATCTGCACTAAAAAACACTCTCTTACCTACACTTAAAAATTCCATCACAAAAGAAGCCCAAAGGGTTTTGTTTTTACCATCTCCCCTACTTGAACTGTGTTGTGCAGGTGTTGCAATGATTTTTAAATCATCAAATTCTATTCCACTCCACCAATCAAGCTCTATGATTTTTTTCTCACTCACCCCATAACTTTTTAGATAATTTCCCACTTTTAAAGGAGTAATAAAAATTTTAGCCTTATCTTTTAAAGCTTTTACACTCTTAGCATCTAAATGATCAAAATGCGAATGCGTGATAATCACAGCAAAAATTTTATTAAAATCATTTACATTATAAACAGGAGCATTTTTAAAAGCCTTGTTGATAAAAAAAATAGGCGAAGCATGAGTGTTAAAAATAGGATCAATCAAAATTTTATATTCTTTAAAACTTATAAAAAGCGAAGAATGTCCAAGCCAAGCAATATGCGAGGTGCTAAAATCACTCAAATCAGGCTTAAAAAAAGGCAATTTAAAAGAAGGAATGGCGTTTTTTGGGTAAAGATAATAATACCTCAAAATTTCTTTAAAAGACACTTTAGGAGTTATAAAACTTTGCTCGTTTTCATTAAGAAAAAATTCATATTTTCTACCCTGCACTTTTTTAGCTTTTGATCGTTGCGCATTAGAAATATCAAAGGTTTTAAATGATAAATTCAAATTTTTCCTTTTATGTTTATCAAGATTATATCTAAAAAGTTTTTAGACTAATTTTATTTTATTGCTAAGTTTTTAGTTTGCTTGTGTTAAAATAAGTAAATTAAATACTAGGTAAAATGATGCAAAAAGAGAATTTATATAAATTAGACAAAATAATTCAAGAAATTGATTTTATATTTGAACAAACTAAAGGCGAACTTGTGCAAGCTTTAAAAAATGAAACCAAACAAAAAGCTATTTTCATGTCCCTAATCAATATTAAAGAAACAATAAAAAATATTCAAGATAGCGAAGATACTGAAGTTATGGTAATTTTTCGCGAAGAAGATATGAAAAGACTCTCAAAAAGTAGAAATATTGCGGCTCATAATAGTCAAGCTATGGATTTAAATATCGTAACAAACCTTATTCGCTATGATTTGCCAAAGCTCAAACAAAATATTGTTAATTTTAAAAATAATCCACATAATTTCAATTTTATTTCAAAAGAAAAAAACACCAAGAAAAAAATACTAAAACCACTGGAAGTATTGATTATTTTTTTATTTATATGTATTTTATCTTGCATTGTTTTTATCACCTACTTTTTACTTAATAAATCTTCTAAAAATATAAGACAAGAAAATTCTTCGTATAGCTTTCATACAAACTATTTTTATTCCCTAGAACCTTTTACTCTTAACCTATCACAATCTGGCAGACAAAAATATATACATTGTGCTATTGATTTGGAATTAACAGGTAAGATTTCTTCAGAAAATTTTACAAGAATTTTGCCTGTTATTAGAGATATCATTATTCAAACCATTCTAGCAAAAGAAATACAAGAAAATGAATTATCTGATTTTAAATTAGAACTTCAAAGAGAATTGCTTAAAAAAATCAATGAAAAATTAGGTAGTAAGCTAATAAAAGGATTATATTTTAAAGATTTTGTCATTTCCTAAAAATTTTTAAAAAATTTTCAAGCCTTTTAAAAAGGCTTGAATGAAGATTTTGAAAGATTACTCAACTTCAGCGTCGATTACATCGTCATCTTTTTTCTTTTTATCGTTCGCTGCATTTGGCTCATCTTTTTTATACATATTTTCAGCTAACTTATGAGAAACTTCACTTAAAGCTTTCATTTTGCTTTCAATCTCTTCTTTGCTTGCATTTTGATTTTTCAAGGTCTCGCGCAAATCATCAAGAGCCTTTTGGATATTTTCTTTATCAGCAGTGGCAACTTTTTCACCCAACTCACTTAAAGATTTTTCTACTTGATGAGCCAAGCTATCAGCTGCATTTCTAGCATCTACAGCTTCTTTGCGTTTTTTATCTTCTTCTTTGTGAAGTTCAGCATCTTTTACCATGTTGTTAATTTCTTCTTCGCTAAGTCCGCTTGAACCTGTGATTTTGATCTCTTGAGCCTTACCTGTTGCTTTATCTTTTGCACTAACAGTTAAAATACCATTTGCATCGATATCAAAAGTAACTTCGATTTGTGGCATACCGCGTGGTGCTGGTGGAATTCCTTCAAGATTAAAATTTCCTAAAGATTTATTATCACGACTAAATTCTCTTTCCCCTTGTAAAACATTGATAGTTACAGCACTTTGATTATCTTCAGCGGTTGAGAAAACTTGCTCTTTTTTAGTTGGAATAGTTGTACCTTTTTCGATAATCTTAGTCATTACCCCGCCTAGAGTTTCTATACCCAAAGAGAGCGGAGTAACATCAAGTAAAAGCACATCTTTTACATCACCTTTTATAACCGCACCTTGAATCGCCGCACCAATAGCCACAACTTCATCAGGATTTACAGACTTGTTAAGATCTTTATTAAAGGCTTTTTTCACTTCTTCTTGCACTAAAGGAACACGAGTAGAGCCCCCTACCATAACAATTTCTTTAATCTCATCTTTTTTAAGACCTGCGTCACTTACTACTTCATTGATTTTAGTGATGGTTTCAGCCACTAAAGAATCAATCATACCTTCAAATTTAGCTCTAGTAAGTTTTTTAACCAAATGTTTTGGCCCACTTGCATCTGCTGTGATAAATGGTAAATTAATTTCAGTTTCATTAGCTGAGCTTAATTCTTTTTTAGCATTTTCCGCTGCTTCTTTCAAGCGTTGTAAAGCCATAACATCATTTTTAAGATCTATGCCTGTTTCATCTTTAAATTCATTAGCTAGAAAATCTATAAGTTTATTATCAAAATCATCGCCACCTAAGAAAGCATTACCACCCGTTGCTAAAACTTCTACTACATTATCGCCAGTTTCAAGCACGGTAACGTCAAAAGTTCCCCCACCTAGATCATAAACCACGATTTTTTCACTATCTTTTTTATCAAGTCCATAAGCTAGAGCTGCTGAAGTAGGCTCGTTGATAATTCTTAATACATTAAGTCCTGCTATTGTTCCTGCTTCTTTTGTCGCTTTTCTTTGCGCATCGTTAAAATATGCAGGCACAGTAATAACCGCATCTACAACACTCTCGCCTAAGAAAGCTTCAGCATCTTCTTTTAGTTTCATTAAAACTTTTGCTGAAATTTCTTGCGGAGTATAAATTTTACCTGCGATCTCAATCGCACAAGCACCATTTCTTTCAGTGATATGATAAGGAAGTCTTGTTTTAGCTTCTTTGGCCGCGTCTTCATTGATCATCAAACCCATAATTCTTTTAATAGAATAAATAGTTTTTTCAGGGTTAGTCACCGCTTGGCGTTTTGCACTATCTCCTACTAAAACCTCGCCTTTATCTGTAAAAGCTACCACAGAAGGAGTTGTATTTTTACCTTCTTTATTTGGGATTACTTTACTCTCACCACGTTCATACACAGCAACACAAGAATTGGTTGTTCCTAAATCTATACCTATAACTTTACTCATTTTTTATCCTTTTTATTAAAATTTATTTTGCTACACTAACTTTAGTTGGGCGGATTACGCGATCGGCTATTTTATAGCCTTTTTGAAGCACGGTAACCACTTCACCACTTTGATGATTTTCACTATCTACATGAAACATTGCCTCATGTAAATTTGGATCGAACTCTTTTTCTTCTTTAATAAGAGCCACTCCATGCTTTTCAAGTTTTTTAAGAAACAAATCTAAAGTGTTTTGCACTCCTTCTTTGATTTTTAAGCTAATTTCATCATGGCATTCGACATTGATAGCTGCTTCTAAAGCATCTAAAACATCAAGCAAATCCTTTGCAAAGCTTTCATTTGCATAAGCCATAGCACTTAGCTTTTCTTTTTCCATTCTTTTTTTAATATTTTCAAATTCAGCGTTTGCACGCATAAATTTGTCTTTTAATTCATCATAGTCTTTTTGCAATTTGTTTTGCTCAACATCTTCGATATTTTGCAAATTCTCATCTTGCAAATGTTCAGAATTTTCTGCGTTTTCGTTTTCAAATTCTTGCTTTTGCTCGCTCACGCCGCCTCCTTTATGTATTGTAATATTTTTTTATAATCCGTATAAACACTACCTGCTAAGATAATATTTACATCTTCGCCCAAAAACTGCGCATCCACCTTAAGCCCCATAAAACCTTCTTTAAATAAAGGTTCAAATTCAAGACTTTCTTTAAAATAACGATGAACTCCGCAATCTAAGAGCTTAACAAATTCATCATTTTGATAAATTTGATAAGCTCTTTCTTCATTACTTCTATAGCAAATCAAATTTTGTCTTAAGCTAGCTATTTTTTCTACAAGATCCATAAAATGAACTCTCAAAGCTATTTTTTCTATACTAAAAAGATCTAATCCTATAAGACTTTGTAAAAAATTCCATGCTTCTTTTTCATATTTTAAAACGAGCTCTTCTTCTTTAAAATCAAGCACTATAAACTTAGCATTTAGATCAAGCGCTTCTTTAAGTACTAAGCTTCTACCACCATAAACAAGACAATAAATTTCAAATTCTTTACTCAACTCTTTTAAAAAATTCTCACTTTTGATATTGATATCTTGATCTTGTTCTTTTTTCCAAAAACTTTGCCAATAATTTTGCATTGTCAAAATAGTAGGAATTCTACCGCTACTTATATGAAGCTGAGTGATCAACCCTTCGTCGCTAAGTCTTTTAAGATAGACGCGTATAGTTGAAGCAGGGATACAAAGATTTAAATTTAATTCATTTGAACCAATAGGAACATTATCCAAAAGATAAGTTTGGATGATAGAATCTAAAATCAAATCCTTTTTATCTCGGCTTTTCATAGCTCTTTCCTTAAATTTTTAGCACTCTATTTTTTGATTGCTAGAAGTATTATACAACATTGAGTGTTATTTTGTCAAGTATAAATATAAAAAAATATACTTAATTTTATTTAGTCTATATGACTAAACTTTTATTAGTTATTTTTTATAAAAATACAATATATCAAAATAAAAAATAACAATACACTTTACAAGATAATTATAAAAACTAAGCCCAAATTTTAATTAAATCAGCTATTTTTCCATAACTTGTAGAATTTGTATCAAAATAAGTTTGCTTCATTTCGTTGACAATTTCACTAAGATTGTTATAATTAAGTTTAGTTGCATCTTCAGGTTTTAAACCTAGCATTTTTGCACTTCTTTGTTTGAATAAATCAACAAAACCTTCATAGAAAATTTTAAATTTATCCAGATTAAAAACAAGTTTTTTATTACCAGTTTCTTTATCTTCAACTTCATCAAAAATTTTATCAGATAATTGCATTTTAAGTAGAGATTTTTCATCTTCACTTAAATCATCATATTTTACACCTTTACCTAATTTATCCAAGATATCTTTAATTTCTATTGTATTAGTTTGATTAAATTTAGTTAAAGTTAACATACCTACACTTTCAGTCCATCCAGAATTTGGAGCTTTGGTTTTTACTGCTTGCATGCCAGTTTCGCTAAAACTAAGCTTCCCATTAAAATCTCCATCTTTTCTTATCATTTTATCAAGCTCTAAACCTATAGTTCTACCAGCATAATCTGTATCCTTGGTATCATCTGGGCGCATTTCTCTAAAATCTTTTTCAAAACCAAATAGAGTATCCACGCTACCATTTAATTGTGTATAAGATTGCACAAAAAGTCCTAAATTTGTTTCCTGTGCTACAAAACCACTTTTCGTATCTTCAAGTTCATAATCTTCTAAATATCCATCATTATTTCTATCACTAGCCACATAAGCTCTAGTATATGCTATATCAGCATACCATCCAGACACGAAATTTTCAGCTTTTCCACTTAATATATATGATCCATCAAGTCTTTTAGTCATATCTTCTTTGTCAAATTCAATCCCCATTTTATTAATAGCTGTTGAACTTAAAGCACTACGAACGAGTTTATTTGTAATAGGATCTCTAAAATATATAGTAGTCATACCTCTTTCAGCTTTTTTTACTTTATCACTTACCTTTTGATTGAAAACTTTTTCATCTTCTAATCTTTGAAGCATAGTTTGAGCTACATCTGTTTTTTGCTCTTGAAATGAAGAGGAATTTTCGTCTTTTTCATTAAGAATATTTGGTTTTAAATTCAACTTAAAAGATTTGTATACACTAGCTTGCTGAGAAGATTTAGATATGGGTTGAAAATGATTAAGAAATTTTATAAAATCCATTTTGATGCCTTCAAATTTTCGACATCTTTTCAAAAATATTGCTAATATATTTTATTTAATTTTAACTTATAAAATTTTAAATTTTATCCTCTATTATTTTCCAAACCCCTAAAAACACCCTATTCTCTCTAAAAACCCTAACCAGCAACAAACTCTTTTTTAAACACTATTCTAAGTGTCATCTAAAACAACAATAAAAATAAACATAGGATTTATATATAAAGTAAGTAATGAAGACATTTAACAAGTCCGCAATGAGCTACTTTCCCCCTGCCAGTAAGGCGTAGTATCATCACCCACGAT
>NZ_MJWQ01000068.1:0-1471 GCF_001762325.1 Campylobacter sp. BCW_6871
AGATAAATATATTTCTTTTATCACTAATGCTAAAGCAGAGCTTATAGAATGGAAAAGTATTGAATTTGATGGGGATAGGTACAGTAAAACATTTGAAAGAATGTTAAATGATGAAGATATAGCCCTTTATGCTCTTATCAATCGTGCTAGAATGATTAAACAAAATAGAATCAGTTTTGTGTAAATGTTTTCCTTATGATTTAATATAAAAAGATTTTTAGTTATAATTTCATTTTATATTTAAGGAAAAATTTATGGAAGATTTAAAACTTTTACAAAGGCGTTGGGAAGAAGCTTATGAAGCTATACCTAAACTTTATGAAACACCCGATGGGTTAATAATAAATTTCACCCTAAGTGAAGATACAGATACTATTCTTTTTAAAAAACCTTGGGAAAATTTTGAATTAGATGATGAAGATAAAGAAGCCAAATGGAGATTAAGCTTTTTTAGCATTAGCGAAGATAAACCTTTAGGATATTTAGAATATAAAGAAGCACTAGAAAAACTACAAGATTTTTCTTTAATTCAATCAGAAGAAAGGATTTTAATTAGAGCAATGAGTTTAGAAGAGCTTGAAAGCTTAGAGCTTAAAGGGTGGTAATGCTTCCTCAACCTATATTTTTAAATAAACTTGTAGAATTTTTATCTGATGAGAATTTAGATATTGTAAATATGAAAAAAGGTGTAGATAAAATTTTTTCTAAAAAAGATTTTTACGCTATATTAGAATTAAATATTAAAATTATGAATATAGCGAAATTAATTTTTAAAAGTGATGAACAATTAAATATATTATTACCACAAGCTTCTGATTATAAGAATACAAATTATTTTCCTCAAGAATTAGAGTTAAAAAAAGAAATGGATGTTAATCTTAATGATTTAAAAAATTGTGATAATAAAAAAATAATAGAAATAATAAAGCAAGAATATCAAAATAATCTGATTAAAGAATTGGATATTAATTCTCAAAAAGAAAAAATCAAAATACTTTTTATTATTAATGAAGTGCCAAAATTTTTAAAATCAATCTATAAAGAATGTGAGTTTAAAGAATATGGATTAGCAAATTATTTGGAATTTGATGAAATTTGGGATTTTTATGAAAATAATATTAGATATTTTACTATTTTAACTCCTATGGGTGCAAATAAAATAAAATTGCGTTTAGAAAATACACAAAACAGCGAAAAAGAACTCAATATCATAGAAGTAAATTTAGATAAAAAATAGATTTTAACAACAAAAATAAGCAATTTCTTTTTCTACTCAAATTTAGACTATTTGTGTTAAAATAATAAATATAAAAATTAAAAACATAGTGGATTTATACCAAATTATAAACACCATAAACTCAACCCCCAAAAGGATCATCAATGTCCCTTAATTCCTTTATGAGTCTTGATATATCAAATTCTACTTCAAATCCCCTACCCTTTAAAATCACTAAAGCCATTATCAAAGAAA
>NZ_MJWQ01000068.1:1521-2953 GCF_001762325.1 Campylobacter sp. BCW_6871
TATCAAAGAAAGTCTTGAAGAACTTTTTTCTATAGAATGTGAAGGCTTTTTTGAAAGTTTAGAACAAGATTTATTTTCTTTAAATACTTTAACCAATGCTTCATCTCATCCAAGCACCCCTACAACTTTTAATTTTCATCCTAATGTTTTAATCGATCAAGAAGCTATTTTAAGCATCCATAATCCTTATGAGAATAATACCTTAAACTTTGATAACAATAAAGTAATAAACTATAAGGGAATTATCACTTATATAAAATATCTAGGTATTAATCATGAAAGTGCTTTAAATATTAATGATAGCGCTTCAAATACTAAGCAAATAAAATACAAGCATTTTTTTTCTTTTAAGCTTCAATCAGTCTTGATAAGACTTTCTTTAAATAAAGCCAATCGTATTTATACTCATACTAATATTATAGAAGTGATTAAACAAACCCTTAGTTTTTATCAAGATATCTTACATAAAGAAATTGATTATTCTAATATACATTTTAATTATGAAAAACAAGAACTCATCTCTCAATACAATGAAAGTGATTTAGACTTTATTACAAGATTAAGCCATAATAATGGAATCTTTTTTTATGAAGATGAGAACACTATTTATTTTTGTGATGTATATAAAAATGTAAAAAATAAAGAGATAGAATATAATCCTAATGTTAATAATATTTTAAATCAAGCTTGTATTTCTTCTATTTATAAAGAACAAAGCTTAAGAACTAATTCTTTTACACATTCTAGTATCAATGCCAATACTCCTTTAAATCTTTTATCCTTACACTCTAGTAAAGTTCCTTATGAACAAGAACTTAATAACAAGGCTTATTATAATGAACATTTTTATGAGAGTGAATATTCTTTTACAAAAAGCATTGATTTAAAGACTAAGCCTTCTCTTAAAGAAAAAAGAGCCTTAGTATTAAATGAAAGCTTACTAGCAAAAAGTAATATTTATCATCTTAGCTTAGGAGATTTTATCACTTTAAATTATAAGGAGTTTAATCATCAAGAAGAAATAAAAAATCAAGATGAAGAAAAACAAGATAAAGCTTCTTTGCTTAAAGACTTTATTATTATTGCTAATACTCAAATCTTAATTGATGATGCCATCTTAGCTAATTCTATTAATACTAATGATCATTTAAATTTAAAAGATTTAAATTTAAGTAAATCTTATTCCAATACTTTAACTTTATTAAAAAAGAATATTATCTTTACTCCAAGTTTTAAAGTTAAACCTAAAGCTCCTAATAGCACTCAAGGTATTGTTATAGGAGAGAGTAAGGATATAGAAAGTGAGAGAAATACTATTTATACTGATGAGCATGGAAGGGTTAAGGTAAGGATTAATCTTTATGCTAATCAAGAAGAATTAGATGAAAAAGAAAGTTTATATCATCACACTCCTTTTTTAAGAGTAGCTTCT
>NZ_MJWQ01000069.1:0-49215 GCF_001762325.1 Campylobacter sp. BCW_6871
ATAATTAAGAAAATTGACTAAAAAAGTCGTTTTTATATCGTTTATTTGCATTTCATCTTGATAATCTAAAGAATATTCTACAAATTCTAGTAAAATACGCCTATAAAGTAAAAAAGTATTATTTGAATAGGATAATGCTTGAATATGTTTCAAATAAGCTTCTATCCAACGCTCTAAATCTTCGCTTATTGTAGTATTTTTAAGTTTCATTTTATTTATATCCTTTTTTTATAACATAATAATATATTATGTTATATTTATTTGCTTGTGTTAATACCAAAATATATATTTTAATAGGCTTATTTTGAAATAAGATTATGTTATATATTTTAAATTATACCATAAAAATATTTATATTTTTGCATTATTTGTCTATTTATACAATTTTTTATTAATATTATGGTATAATTTATATATTTTAACAAATAAAGGATAAAAATGGAAAAAAATACAATAAATAATGAAAATATTCAAAAAAATGAAATATTAATTCCAAAAAGAGTATTATTTGATGAAAAAACATTAAAAATGATAGAAATGATGATTCCTACTTACAAAGATGAAATTTCTAATGCAAATAAAGAAAATGAGAAAATTAATCAAATGATTAAGCTTGCTATAGAAAAAATGTTTAAAAATGATTTTTTGAATAAAATAAATAATTTTTAATTAGGTTTTTTTATGAATAATGTTTTGTTGCACAGAATAACTGAGAAAGGAAACATTCGCTATTATAGCATAGAAATTATTGCCACTCTATTTGAGGAATATATGGTTGAGAGAGTTTACGGAAATGTGCGTTTTAAAAGTTGCACAGGAAGAAAAAATAATGTATTTCCAAGTTTTAATGAGGCACAAATTTTTTTTGAGAAGTTAAAGAAACAAAAAATGAAAAAAGGGTATGCGTAGGTTTTTGCTCAAAAAATAAGAAAAAACATTGATAAAATAGGCTTTTGAGATAAGTCTATTTTACCATGTAAACAATTAATAATAGGCTAAAACAACTTCTTTGAACATAAAAAACTCCTTTTATTTTACCATGTAAACAATTAATAATAGGCTAAAACACAAAAGGTCGACCGCGCAAAGAATACTAATTTTATCATATAAACAATTAATAATAGGCTAAAACTGTATGTTCTAAATTATCTGAATTTTACCAATTTTACTATATAAACAATTAATAATAGGCTAAAAAATAGCTAATAATGATAAGATTATGAGTTTATTTTATCATATAAACAATTAATAATAGGCTAAAACATTTTGCTTGATTTTACTCAAAAAAATGCCATTTTATCATATAAACAATTAATAATAGGCTAAAACTTCAAACATATTGCATAATATTTTATATTTATTTTTTTATGCAAATATTTAATAAAGTATTATTTAAAAATATAATATTTTTTTAAGTAAAAGAATATTACAATTTCATAAAACAATTAATAATAGGCTAAAATAAAGGTTTAGCACTTCACCTGAGCGTTTATTCGTTAAAAAGTGCGTTTTCTACAATTTAATTTTATTACAATCCTTTCTAAAGACTAACTTTATCAGGGCTTGAAACTCTCTTATAAGATTTTCATCTAGCCTTTTTGGAAAATCAGACAAAATCAGTTCATCTCCTACCTTTTCCATCTCTTGCGGTAGTCCTGCAATCTCTAAAGTGTTTAAATTTGCTACATAGCCTTTATATTTGATTAAATTCATATCATGGCTAAATTCAAATTTATTACCATCTATTGTATGTTCTATCAAGTTTATAAAATAATTATCGATGATGATATTTTTTAAATCTATTATATTTGCTAAAATTTTTTTAGAACTTGCTTTAGAAACATTATCCAAAATGCACTCGTATTGAGTTTCTATCAATTTTCCTAACTCATCATAATTAAAAATTCTGCCATTTTCACAAACTGCTAAATTATCTCGTATTAGCCAGAATTTATTACCAAATTGACTTTTTTGGGGCAATAAGATTTTATCATCTTTCATATTTTTTGCCTTTTTTATTTTTTTAAATTCTAGCAAAAAATACTTTTGATTTCAAAAACCAAATTTTTTCTTTTGAAATTCTTCGCAAAGAACTTTAAAAGAAAAAAGGTTGAGCAAGTAAGGACAAAAGCCTTACTTCTCTAAAAAATTATTTAAAAATAGATTTAATTAAATCAAAAATTGTAGGCTGCAAAATAAACATTAAAGTAGCAAGAATAATTACATATGTTTTAACTTCTGTTTTAAAATTATCTAGCTTGTTTTCAACCTTATCGATTCTAGTATCAACCTTATCGATTTTGGCTTCAACCTTATCGATTTTGGCATTCAAAAGATCTGTAGTTGCTAATTTTGAAAGCTCTTCTTTAATTTCTCTAAGAGCTTCATCTTTTATCTCTTGAGAATTTATTTGATTTTCTTTGTTGAATTCATTAAGAGCTTTAATAAAATTTTCTTCAGTTTGATCTTTAAAATAGACAGAAAATAAAGCTTTTACACCTTCTGAAATATAATAATTTCTCACTATATTGCCTTGCATTGTATTTCTCCTTGATTATATCATATTTTTTTTACATATAGCATTTAATTCTTCAAGCATTTCATCTTTTTCATTTTCAAAATACTCATTAATGCTATTTTTTGCATATTTTGTTACATTTGGAAGCACGATAGTTTCTTTCTCTTTCAAAAGTTTTTCTATTGTATCTTCACCTACTTTCCCTTCAAAAACAATAGGAATTTGTTCACTAATGTATTTGATTTCATTCTCTAAATTTTCTTTTAGATTCTCTTTGTTGATTTCACCTTCTTTAATTTTTGTCTTCATGGCTTCAATTAAAAAATCTTTCTGAATTGAAGGATTTAAAGCACTAACAGCATAACTTAAGCTATCTAAGTCAATATTTGTATCATTTGGAACGAACACAAAATATTCATTATCAAAATCTTCAAAAGGTGTGCTTTTTAAGTCTTCTTTGTAACAAAGAATTCTTGGAATATCAAAATATCTATTTTCATCAAGAGTATCACTAAATTTATCTGCAAAATCTTGACTATTTTTGATTTGATTTTCGGCTAAAAAGCATTCAAAATCAGGTGTTAAAGTGATAACTAAATCACCTTCATCAGTAAATCTAAAAGCTTTGGTAAAAATTTCATTATTTTTCATTGTTTCTCCTTTTTTTATTCTATTTTATGTTGATGATTATTACTTTTATGTTTTTATTTCTAGCTATCTCGATCATATTCCTTGTTCCTTTTGAAACTCCATTCCAAAAAGCCAAAACACAATCGTTGCTATCTAACATAGATAACATTCTTTGATTTCTAATAGGACCTGCAGCTTTTCCAAAATGTTGCCAATCTGCCTTCACCTCAATAAGTTTAATCTTATTTTTTAAAGCATAATTTTTAGCCATATTGTCAGCACCACTAGCCCCACCTTCAACAATAGTATCTATTTGATTTTGATACAAAGAAAATATATTACTCATTTCTTTATTGAAATGTTCTACATCTTTGTAATCCCTTCCTCCACATACTAATAATTTCATTGATTTTCATACCTTTCTTTGTTGTCATTTTTAATTCTTTTTTGTGATAATTGTATAAGCAGCTTGAAAAATACATTCTGCAACAATTGTTCTAATAGCTACTAATAATTCATTTGTAAAAAAATCACTAATATCACTTGAACAATTATTGCATATGAAGTCATTGTAATCTCGATAAAGCTTAATAGCTAGATCTTCATCTAACATATTCATAACCTTGCTACATTCAGAATAGCATTCCCTAATAAAGAAAAGTTCTTCTTTTGTGTAGTTAAGATTTTCAAAATTTTTATCAAATAATTTACAACATAATTCGTAGCTTAATGCCATTTTGTACTCCTCTAAGCTTTTAATTTAATGCTATTCATTTTATTTGCTAAAAGCAAGTCATTTAAATCTTTTCCATCCGCTATATCCCAAGTAAGGCTATAGTTTTTAATATTCAAAAGGTTTAATTTCTCGCTTAAACTTTTTTCTCCATTTACCCCTGCTTCATCTTTATCAAAACAAAGCATAATTCTTTTATCTTTAAACACAGTGAGTATTTCTTCTCTAAAACTGAAAGTTCCTGCAAAGCTAATAAACAAGGTTTTTGAATCTTGTTTGTAGTAGTTTCTTGCTGATAAGCAATCAATGTGTCCTTCGGTGATTACTATTTTTTCACATTCCTTTAATAATTTATTTTCTAAACCAAAAGGCGTTGCAAAAACAATATTACCGCAGGAAATATTTACTTCTTTAGCTCCATTATAGGTACTATCAATAACGCGAAGAGAAAAACCCACAACCATATTTGAGTAAAGATCAAAATTTGGAACAAGAGCTACATTAAAAGCATATTTCCAAGCTTGTTTCTCTTTACTGAAAATTTTAAACTCAATTAAATCTTCTATAGGAAAATATTCTTTTAAAAGATTTTCAAGTTCTTTTATGTTGTTAAAATTTAAAAAACCAATTTTTTCAACTAAGCTCAAATCTTTAATACCCCTTTTTAGGTAATAAAGGTTTTTTGCTTTTTGCTCAGTTGATAAAGAAAAGCGATAGATAGTTGTGTAAACTAACTTTAATTTTTGTGCTTTTGTTAATGTTGAATAATTTTTCACAAAAGGGGCTAATTTTTCAACTTCTACATATTTTTTGTTAGGTTCAAAAAACACATAATCCTTTGCTTTAGGTTTTGGTTTTTCAAACACCTTTTTATAGGTTGCTTGTATTCCATTTAAGAATGGAATATTAAATTGTGAATGCAAATATTCACAAGCTTCTTTAAAATTACCATTAAAGATGGTTTTTACAACATTGACAGGATTTCCACCTATTCCGCATGCAAAACAATGACAAGTATTAGTGTTTTCATAAATGCCTAAAGAAGCATTATGATCGTTGTTTTTATGCGCGGTTATATTAAAGCAGTGTATAATCCTTTTATTTTTGTCGCTAATTGCACCTAAAGACTCCAACACATCCATAATAGGAATATTATTGAGTCTTTCTATGTCGTATTTCATATTTTTCCTTTCTTAGTTTAGCGCCAAACTTAAAAGTTTGGCACAAAATTAAAAATTTTTAAGATGTGTTTAATTAGTTTATTTTCAAAGCTTTAAGTACTTCGTAATATTCTAAATCACCTTCAAACTTATATATCAATTCTTCCCAAGCATCATTTGCATCATCTTCTGTTTCAAGAACCCTATATATGCCATACTGTTTTAAGTCAAGCTGAACATTGTCTATGAAAACTTTTAAAGCTTCATTGTAATCATCATAAAGCATTACGGCATCCTCAGTATCAAATTGGCATTGATCGATTAATGGTTGCTTAAGAATTGCATAGACTTTTTTAGTCTTTTTATCTTCAGGTAAAAAAGATTTTTCTAAAGTAAGCATGTTTTCTTGATCAATCTTATAGTCTTTGAAATAATCATCAGGAATTAACTCCAATAATGATTGGACATTGCTACCACAATAGCAATTAATGACTTTTAAATCATCAACTAAGCAATAATTATCATGCACTTCACAATCAATATTGTTTTCTTCCAACTCCATTTTTACTTTTTCCAAATCTTCTATATTTTGTAAATAATATTTTTGCTTTTGAATGTCCCATAGAAAAAAAACTGTATATCCTAAAGGGTCTTTTCCTTCTCTAACCTCAAAATCCATATAGTTAAGAATTTCCACAATTCTTATATCCAATAGATTAGTAGGTGTTGTGATTTTTTCAGTATTTTTATCAATAATCAAGCAAGAATGATCAAAACACAGACAATCATCTATTAAAGACTGTAAAGTCTTTTTATAAAGATCACTCAAGCTCTTTTCAAAAGCGTTTCTTGAAATACCTGTTGTTGCGAAGTTTTTTTCAAAAATATCCAATTCATCATCTTTTAAAACATAATAAGTTGAATCTTTATAAGAAAAAGTATAAGGTGTATAGTTGTGTTTTTTAAAGAAGCCTATAAACCTATCATCGCATTCATTTTTACCTTCATTTAGCCTATTCAAAGCATCAATATTAATAAAAACAGGAAGTTCTGTGTTCACATTTTTAATGCTTTTTCTATTTTCGTATATTTTAAACGCATTGTCAAAACCTTCTCTAGCAATATTAAGAATGTGATGATCTAACAAAGCAATGCTTGCCCCTTTATCAAATTTTTTTGATGCTATAGGAGCAAGTTTGATAAGCTCTTGAGAGCATTTTCTATATATTTTAAATAGCTCTTCACTTTCTAATTGATAGTCATAAGCCTTTATTGAGTCTATTTTATAACCAAGCCCTGTTACGGTTTTAATTATTGCGTTTATTTCATTCATTGTATTCATTTTAATTCCTTTCTGTATTTTTAAAACAAAATTTTGTATATTCGTTAAGCTCATTGTCAAACATGACATATTCTTTTATTCTTTTTAAAAAAGATTCTGCATCATCGCAAAGAAAAGAAACTTGATATCTGCCATCAATTCCCATTTCGACTTTATCAATGAACAGATCTCTACCTATATTGTCAACAATCTCTTCAGGAACTGAGTTTAACAGCATTGAATAATGAAGGCTATAAACTATATCCTCTACGCTTTGTTCATTGTTAGGTTCATTATCGCCTTTGACATAATTGTCAACAATTAAGCGTTTGAAATCATCAACTTGTTCTTTTGTTAAGCTGACATTTTCTTGATTGTACATTGCGCAACAATCTTGTAAGGCATAAGTTAAAGCATTAATCTCAGTTTCATTTGCTACATTTTCTAAGCCATAGTGTTTGATTAAATCCTTAGACATTTCTGTGAATTTTTTCATATACTTTCCTTTGTATTGTTTAAAATGTAGTATTTGTATTTAATTAGGCAGTAAAACGCTCAAGTGTTTGAAGCATTTGTTCTTCATCGTAACCGATAAATGTCTCTTCAGGAATATCATCTACATAAAGCGTATAAATATTTCCTTCCAAATAAGCTTCAAGTTCTTTGATGAAAAACTCAATATTTTTGCAAAGCTTGTCTTTAAGCTTTGCACTGATTCTTTTTACACCAAAAATTTTTCTCACTTGTTCTTTTTTATAATAAGCGTATCCTGCACATCCATAATCCCAACCATAAGAATATTTTCTAGGTTTATTTCCTTCAGAATACAAAGCTATACCACTATGAATATAAGCTCCTACTCTAATCCAAATATAACCTTTGCTATTCAAATAGTTTTCTATTTCTTGAATGTTTTCAAAATCTGTGCAATTTAATCCATCTATCTCTTTTTCACCAATATTATATTCTTTTAAAAGGTTGAAAAAAGAAGGATTTCCACAATCATCAAATGGATTATAAAATTCATCTCGTTCGATTTCTATTTTTTTACCATCCAAAGTAAAAACACTGTTACCTTTGTGCATTAATTTTTCAAACATATTTTCTAAAACATTTATTTTCATAATTTTTCCTTTTCTATATTTTTTAAATTAAAAAAGGATAGAAGTATCCCTAGTGGGATAGGTTTCTATCCCAACTAAGGGCTTGATTATTTAATAGTCAAATTATTAGCTTTAATATATTCTAATAATTCTTTTTTTAGCTTTTGAATACTTTCTGTAGGTAATTTGTTATTTCTACTAAAATTTTCATTCTTAGAAACAAACAAAATCATGTCTTTATTACGAATGGATTGAAGTTCTAAATAATCCTTGTAAAAATAGACATCAAGATTAAAATTTCTTAATCAACTTATATTTCATTGTTTTTCATAAATGAGGCGTATTTATCATTAAAAATAACTTGAACAGAACCTCTTAATGTAAAAAGATACTTATAAATATATTCATCATTGGAATTTACAAAATCTTTTTCATTCTTAAAGTAAATATTTTTAGCCTCATCATCAAAAACTGTTATGTTTTTTATATCTTTTTCTAAAGAAGTTATATGCCTTAGTTTTAATAGTTTGTTGATTTGATTATTGTATTTAAAGTTAAAAATCAATCTTGAATCATCATCAAATTCATCGTTATGTGTCGCAAATTGACATTTTAAAGCTTTGATTTTGCCACTTTTTAATTCTTTTCCTATTAAAGAGTAAGCTTTCTTATTTCTTAGCATAGAAAAAGCTTTTCTAAAGTGTGTTTCTTGCAAAATCTCATCTAGCAATTTAACTTCATCATTAGTTTCTTTATAGTTTTTTACATACCAATTGCCATTCCTGAATAGATAAAAATATTCTATATTAGAAAATTTTAATAAATTTTCTAACGGATTATTTTTAAAATATTCTTCACTGTTTTTAAATATATTTATGTGTTGACTGTTTTCATGAAATTCACTTTCATTGACTGTAGTTTTCAATGAAATTAATGAACTGCTATTTTTAAACAACTCATCTACCTTTTCCTTATTGTTATAGAATTTGTTTAAAATAACACCATTCCAAGATAAACATCCATCACAATGGCAATATTTTGCAACTACCGATCCATCATATCTTTCTTTTGCTATAAAAGACCTTGTTCCCATAATTTTTCCTTTTTTATATTTTTAAAACTAAAAAAGGATAGAAGTATCCCTAGTGGGATAGTTTCTATCCCAACTTAGGGCTGTTTAATTTTAAAAAATTATACACTCTCCAGCAAATTCAAAAAACCAGAAAATTTAACTTCATTATATCTTTTTAAGTAATCAACCCAATCAAATACAGCATAATCCATATAGGCAAATACAGCAATTTGTTTGTTTTTGTTATTTATTTTATTGAAAATAAATAAAGGTGCATTTGTTAATCCAAAACTGTTTGGATACAACTTTTCATTATTAGATACATAAGTTATTCTTGATTTTATAAATCTCTGAAAAGATTTCTCATTGCGATTTGAATGTAAATCCAATTCGCTTTGAATATTTTTATTGTCTAAAAATTTTTTTAATTCACCTGTATAAATTAATACAAGTTTTTCATTTTCAATTTTTAACCAGTCTTTTTGAAAATTCTGATTAATATAATGGATTAATTCATCATTTTTCATAATTTTTCCTTTTTTATATTTTTAAAACTAAAAAAGGATAGAAGTATCCCTAGTTGGGATAAAACTATCCCAACTAGGGGCTGATTATCAATCTATAGACTGATTCTTTGTTATTTCATTAATAAAAGTTTCCATATTAGGATAAAATGGATTAAAGTTACCTCTATTAGGCTTATAAGAAAAATAATTGCGATAAGCTTCATCATAACACTTTAAATGGCTTGCAATATTAAGCCATAAAGCAAAACTCATATCCATTCCGCAACCTCTAATGGTAATGCCTTTTTCATCTACTTTTCTATCTGAAACCGCCTTGGCAATTTCATCAGGAATAGGCAAATATTGTTCTTTTTTATTTTTATAAAACACTTTAAAAGTGCGTGTCATTCCGCTTTTTGAAACACTTGTTAAAACAAGTGCAAGATTGCCTTTTAAAAGCGCTTCTTTAAAATCTTCGTAATTTTTTTCCATTCTATGTCTCCTTTTTTATAATTTTAAATAATCTCTTAAGAATAATTTGATGATTCTGTAAATTCTAAAACCATGAAAATCATGGAATTGTGTTTCATGATAATTTGTAAAAAAACTTTCTTCGAATAAAATTTCTTCTTTAATCTCTTTTTCTTTGCGAGAGATTTTAAGAATTTCAATTTTAATCTTTTCTTTCACATCTATAACGCAGGAAATTCTTGCTATAATCTTTTCACCTTTTGCCATTCTTTTGACAAAGATTTCTTGATTTTTATTCTTCATTCCTCTAAGACGAAATGCTTCTTCACATTCACGAAACTTTTTAAATTCTTTTAAATTTAAGTCATCAATATCATTTCTTAGTAATATGTTCATTTCTTTTTTCCTTCAAAAATTAGTTCTAAACAAACCAAAGGTACTGTTAAGAAAAACATTAAAAATCTTAATAAGCTCATAGGCTTTAACTTGCCAAAACACATCATAATTAACATGCAAAAAAGGCAAATTAAAACATAAGCCAAACTAAATATCCCAAACATACATATTATGCCCATTACAAAACTCCTCTTTTTTTAAGATCAGCCAATTCTTCATCAGAAAGCAAATTTTCTTGTCCCCTTTTATATGTGGTAACTAAAACCGCCCCAAATTCGCCTTGTCTTTCAAGAACGACAACAATATTGCTATCTTCATCAAAATATTTTTGAGTTGTTGCGATATGATAATCAGCACCACGCTGTAAAGGTGAGGTGTTTCTAATAGCTCTTGAAATAGCAACTGATAATGTATCATTTTCGACTTCTTCAAATCTTTGTGATACACGATCTGTAAAATGTTCTGTTGCTTTAATGCAGTTTTGGATTTGTTTTTTAAAAAGATTTATTAAAAAATCAACTTTGTTTTTGTCTTTTTTAGCTTCTTTATAGGCTAAAGCTCTTGCAAGCTTAGCTACAACAAGCTCGTTTGTATAAGTTAACATTTTTGTATCTCCTAATTGATTAGCCAATAAGAGATACTAATAACCCCTTTAGGGAATAAAAGCATCCCCTAAAGGCGAGTTTTAAGTAAAATAAGCTACATTTTATAGCATTCTTCACAAAAGACAAAGTAGTTATTATTAATACCACCATCGCCTATATGAAAAATTGCACTTTCTTTTTTGCCACAACGATCGCAGTCCGCTTTTAAATGTAAAATTTCATCTGCATAAGATTTTAGTGTTTCCACATTATCCCAAGCATTTCCTTTTACATCATTAAGCAAACCTGCTACTGTTATAGTTATTTCTTTTTTTCTTGAAAGATTGATAATTTGTTCTAAAAAATCTTTCTTAAAAAATTGTATTTCATCTACAAAGATAAATCTGTACGAACTTAAGCTTGTATTTTCATTTCCAAAATTAAAGCGCTTAAGATCATCATTCTTGTATTTTCTTGTGAAGAATTCCCTTGTATCACAACTTGGGCGAATAATGATAACTTCATCTTGAAACAATATATTAGAAGCTTCATCTATAAGTTTGGCAGATTTACCTGCTTTCATAGTGCCTAAAATCATTTTAAGCATGCAAACTCCTTATTTAACAGGATAACCTGTGATAATTGTAATAACTCCATTATCTCTATCTACAGCAAAAACAATAGCAGAGTTATTGTTTATAAGCTTGTAGCTTTTTTGAAATGGATTTTTTGCAATTTCTTGATAAATCAAAGCTACAAGGCTAAGATCAACTTTTCTTTGTTGTAATCTTTCCGCAAAATGTTTGCTTGGTATAATTTTAAAACCACTCATTATTCTCTCCAATCTATTCTAATAAAACCAAAATCTTTACAATATTTAGCTGTTTTAGCTGTTTTTATAAGATTTTCCATAAAGATTAGCTCATCGCTATCCAATTGATAATCAGATAATTTCAAGCTAAACAACTGTTCTGTAGGGATTTCTATAATAAAATCACTTGGCTCAGAATAATCAATTTGTAATTTTTCAAATAAATCCTCAAGCTTTTGCGTTTCATTTTGAAAATACCCTTTACCATAAACTATTTCATATTTCTCAACTATGCAACATTTAAAATTCATATTAAGCTCCTAAAACCATGATAATCTAATATAGCCACTATTTTTAGCATAAGGCGCTGTTTTTGCAACTTTAATTAAATCTTTTAAGAAGTCTTTTTCATCCTCATTTAAATCATAATCTTCTAAATTAAGATAAAGAACAGCTTCAGTAGAAACTTCAATTTCTTCATGCCCTTCATTCATCCAAGTATCATCAAGTAGTTCAACTTTTTCTAACAATTCCAATAATTCATTTTCACTGTTGTTAAAATAACCACCTGTATATTTAACTTCATAATGAGTTGCTATATGACATCTGTATCCCATAATATTTTCCTTTTCTATATTTTTTAAATTAAAAAAAGGATAGAAGTATCCCTAGTGGGATAGGTTTCTATCCCAACTAAGGGCTGTTTAAAAAATCAAAGTAAGTATGTTTTACCTGTGAATACTACAGGAGATAAATCATAATTATCTTCAACCAAGAATTCAATAGTATTCTCAGTTGTATCAAGTTTATCAACAAAACTATCTATTGAAGCGTAATCATGATCTGTATATGCCTTATCTGCAAACTCATCAAAATATTTTTTCAAATATTTTTTTGCAATATTAGGATTCTTATAAACCCTAATATCCGATTCTTTTGCAATTATGATAATTTTTTCCATTTTATTCTCCAAAATAAGCTTTTAATAAATCAATTTGTTTTTCTTTAACGAATTTATCTAAAGTAGTTTCTTCGCCAAAGCTAAGATTTTCAGTGTAACTAAAGAAATATTTACGAATAAGATTATCGATTTTTTCATCGAAAATTCCTACTAGATTGACACTTCTTTCTTCTTCTAAATAGAGTTCGAAAATTTTTTGAGCAATTATTTTTGATAAATATTCATCACTCAATTTCTCTTCAAATTCAACATCTAGCAATTCAAGATTGTCTTTTATTTCTTTGTAACTTAACTTTAAATCAACTATTTCCTTTTCAAACAATTCATAAGCTTTGTCTTGATTAATATAAGCTAATTCCCAATCATAATTTAAAAACTTAGCCAAATTTGTATCCAAACAAAGTTCTTTATTGTTTTCAAATTGTTTTAACGCATATTCTTTTGCTTCTTCTAATAACTTTTCTTTATTGTAATTAAAACAAAGCTCTTGCGTTAAGATACATCCTTCAGAAGCTTTGCAATAATGCCAACGATTTTTTGAATAGAGATAAAAATACTCTATATCACATAACTCGTTGCCTTCGGTAAAATCTAAAAATTCCGTTAAAAGCATTTTATCGCTTTGATCAACTTCTAATTTTTCACACTGATTTAGTTCTTTTTTTAAAGAACTAATATCACCATGCTTCATTAATTTTTTAACAGACTCAGGATCATTGTAATATTGTAAAAGAGTATATCCTACACCTTCTACATATCCATCATAATGACAATAGATATGATCTACATAATAACCGCTATCTGTTTCCATTGCAATCCAAGATCTTGTACCCATTTTATTTCCTTTTTTTTCTTTTTAATAAAAATAAAATAAATTGAATTATCCATTTAACAGGATAAACGCTTGCGAAAAATAAAAACATTATCCAACAAGCAGCTGCCAATATTGCTAATTTAGCGAATGCAAAAATAACTGTGCAAACAAAAAATAGCGTTATCATGGCTACAAAATCCCAAAACTCTTGTTCTAATTTTCCTTTATTCATAAATTTTCCTTTTCTATATTTTTTAAATTAAAAAAGGATAGAAGTATCCCTAGTTGGGATAGTTTCTATCCCAACTTAGGGCTGATTAATTTAAGCAGACAATTTCATCGTGAAAAAAAGGTTCTATAATTTGAATCAATCTTCCATCATTTAAAAGAATAAAATTGCTAGTATCAACCCTAATACGGATCTCTCTTGCATCTATATTCACATTTTCAATGTAACTATCTGTTATTCTATTCCTGATACTTTGATTTTTGACTTCATCATTATCAATAACCCAAGTGTCATTTGTTTCTCTTGAATAAGAAATTTTAGACTTTTTGCTTTTGTAAAAATTTTTGGCAACAAAATCCAAAGCTTCATCAAAACTAGCAAAAACGCCAATTCTATACCGCTCTGAAAGATAATCATTGCATAAAGCTTCAACAACATATACATATGCTATATCAAAGCTTTTTTTACAAACGCTAAAATTCTTTTTTTTATATTTCATTTTTAATCCTTTTTTATTGATAAGTCCAAGTCTGACTTTTGACATGTAATATTTTATGTTCAGCATAAACTTGAAAAGTGCGTTCTAAGTCCAATAAAATATTGTCGTAGTTTGCATATGTTATAGTTGAAATGGCTGTTAAAAATATCTCTTCAACATATACTTTTTCAGGTTCTTGCGGATGTCCAGAGCTTTTTAAAAAAGCTGTAAAAACTATAGATAGTTTTTGATGCTTAATTTTTAAAGCTTCATATTTTTCAATAATTTGTCTTTTTGCCTCATCATTAAATCTATCAAATTTAATTTGACCAAGAAATCTACCTTTTTCTTCAAAAACAGCTTCAAAACTTATTTGTTTTTTAAAAACTTGCCAATGAGTACTTTCAATCAAATCAATATCAATAGTAGCATCGTATCTTTTCTTGTCTAACATATAAGAAGGTATAATTTCGTGATTTACTATAAAATGCGAAAGCATTCCCAACCATATTTTTTTATAGCTTTTATCATAAACAAAAAACTCATTTCTTTTCATCAATGGATTGACTACAAGATACATAGGAAGTCCTTGTTTATTTAAATAGAATGCTTTGTTTCTTGGTTCAGATAAAAAGTTTAACAGTTCTCTAAGCGTCATTCATATCCTTTCATAAATACATTGCACTTTTAATTCTTCATCACTAAAAAGTTTCGGAAGTTTCCTATCTTCTAGTTTTGAAATATAATTTTTAAATTCTTTAGAATTTTTTATTTTTTAAATATAAAAAATTCTATTTCCTCAACTTCTCTCATGAATTCCTTGAAAAGCAAAAATAGCTCTTTTTCTCGAGCCTTTTTTGCTAGTCTTTTTGTTGATGTTTTACTCATGTTAATCCTACTTAATACTTAAATAGCCTTTTCTTTGAGAAGTTTTTTGATATTTTTCAAAAAGACTTTCATAAAGCTCAGGCTCATTATCTTTCAAAGCTTTTGTATCGAAGCTTACGCTTGTGGTGTCGTTTGATAAAGAAATAAAACTATCATCGATCTTGATTTTCTTAGTACCGCAAGTTCGCATATACTCTTCAATCAAGGTTTTTTTCTCTTCAAGTTCTTTTTCAAGTTCTTTTTTCTTAGTATTTAGCTCAATTATTTTTTTGCCTACCTCAAGCAAATCACCACTTAGTTCACTACCTTCACTTTTCTTTACCATTAAAGGACAAGAATCTTTATGAGGGCAAGTAGAACAATAAAGTTGTTCGCTAGCAATAGGCTCTTCTTTGTTTAAAAGAGCATTTGCTAAAATTTGAGCATTCTCAATTGCCATTTTTTCATGCACTTGATTGCCATTCACTTCAAACGATTTAAACCAACCTGTATTTAGATTGATAGCAACAACATAAGCTCTTAACTTTTTTTGTGTTTGTGTTGCAAGCATAGCAAGCTGAAAATTAACCTGCATAACCCAAGAGTCATAAGGCTTATCAACAGCTGTATTAACACTTTTAGCTTCAACAACCACAATCTCATCTTTATTTTCCAAGCAAAAATCTATGTGAGCTTTTAGATCAAAACCATCTATTGTCACTTTAACTTCTTTTTGAAGTGTAGGATTTAATCCATCGAGCATTTTTTCAATAATGCCTTCAGCAACATGTCCCCTTTGAAAGCGAATAAGAGTGGCTAAATCGTGTTCATAATTAGTTGTTTTATCAAGATAAGCCTTTCTAAGACAACCACCTATGTCAGATGATCCAATATATTTAGATCTATCTCCTAAGCTCTGTTCAGTATCTTTTTTCAAAGCCTTTGGTAAGTTTTTTGCTACAAATTCATCAAATTTATTTTTTTTCATAATTTTTCCTTTTTTATATTTTTTAAATTAAAAAAGGATAGAAGTATCCCTAGTGGGATAGTTTCTATCCCAACTTAGGGCTGATTAATTTAGATTAAGCGTAATAAGCTTTTTTATGTTTTTCCTTGCGACTATACTTAGTCTTATCTTTACTCATACGAGTATTAAGAGAAATTTCTCTACGATAAGAAGCTAATACCATCACATCTCTTTGTGTTTTTTTCATTTTTTTCCTTTTTAACAATAGCTTGTAAATTCAAGAGCTTTGCCTTTATATTTAAAAAGACTTTTAGTATAACCGTCTCTTGAATCTTGTGGATATCTTGAGAATGTCTTAAAAGCTACATTGTTGAAATTGAAAGCATTTTTGCATGGACTTTTTAGACCTTGTTCCCAACCTGTTATTTTCACATTTTCCTTTATATCTGCAAGATAAATAGTTTTTTCAGTTGTGGCTACAACTTGATAAAACTCAACATTTGTTTGTTCATAACCCCAATTTGAATAAAGGATATCTCCTACTTTATAGCCATTTGTATTATCCTTGCTTTTTTTATTGATAAAAGTCTGAAGTTTTTCAATATTTGTGATTTTTTCTAAAAAATCCCTATAGTCTTGGGCAAACACCATTCTCTCATCCCATTCTTTAGTTTTGCAAAGATATTTCTCATTTACGGCTTTGTAAAATTTTGAAAATTCCTTTTCAACTACAAGATTATAAAGTTCAATTTCATTAGAAGCTTCAAATAAACCTTTATGCGCTTTAAGAAGCTTCTTTTTTTCTTTCTCAATTTTTTTTATTTTTCCTTGTAAATTCATTGTATTTTCCTTTTTTTGATTTAACAATTAAAAAAAAGGAATAGAATACTCCCTAAAAAGTGGGAATAACTATTCCCACCAATAGGAATTAACATCAGAAGTATCTCTAGCTAGGATAGTTATTTCCCAACCAAAGGATTAAATTAGCACTAGATTGTTCTAGTGCGAGAATATTATTTTAAATGTTCTGTCATTAGGCTACATTTCCAATTTGCTTCCACCATGTTTTTTTCTTAGAGTGAAATCTATAACCTAATTGCTTGATTTTTTCATTTAAACCATAGGTATTTCCTACAATCCAATAATAACCATCTTCATTTTTCACTTCGAGTCCCAAAGATAACAAAACTTGTCTTTCATCTTCGCTAAAAGTTGTAGCGTTTGATTGTGAAAAGTTTTGTGAGAAATCAACTTTCTTTTTGTTTTCTTGAGTATTGTTTTGTTCGGCTTCAATATCGATAATAATGTCGTTACTTTCAGTCATTCCAACACCCATTTCTTCAGCAGAATATAACCCACTAAGATTGAAAGCTTTTCTAAGTGCCTGTGACTCGGCTACTTTTTTCAACATGGTATCAGGTTTTGTAGTCCAAAATGAAGTAGCTTCGCCTGATGCTTTCTTTTGCGCATATTCGCTATAAGCAACTTCTACGACAAAAGGTTTATCGCTATCAGTGCGATGGACTTCACAAACAGCAACTAGATCTTGAATGTATTCCCATTTTCCTTTATTATTTAATCGTGGAAATTGTTTAATTTCACTATAAGAGCGAATTCCACCAAATTTACCTGTTTTGTGGGCAATAGCCAAAAAACCATCTCTTCCCACTAAAGGTTCAATTTTATCCACCCACTCTTTTTTATCATTAATTTTAACCTGCGCTCTTCTTGGCACAAAAAATATCTGTTTCAAAAACGGATCTAAATTGTACTTATTGGCAATATTTAGACAATATTCCATTTCAGCAATTGTAGCATTGTTAGGAAAGAAGTGTTTTTTGATCAGTTCAATTTTTTCTTGTGTGAATGAAGTGCTAACAGCTTGATTTTGAGTATTTGTAATTTTTGTGTTCATTTTTATATCCTTTTTTATATTTTAAATAAAAAAAGGAATAGAAATTTATATTACCCAAGAAGGGAATAAAAAAATCTATTCCCAACTTATAGGGCGTGTTAAGCTAAAAGTTAAAAATTAACTTTTACTTTCGTTAGTGTGTTTGTCATTAAAATAGTGAGCTACTAAAACCAATGTGCCAAAAACGAGAGTGATAGCACCAATTAAAATAGCTATATTATAACCATCCATTTTTTCTCCTTTTTTCAAAAAAAGCTCAATCTTTAAGAAAGATTGATGATAATGCAACTACCGTTAAAATTAGCAAACTTTCGATGAGGATAATAAAAGCTCTACCATCGCCTGTTTGTAAACCATAAAGACTATTTACAAACAATCCTATGCCGATAGACTCCATAAATCTTAAAATTGCTTTTGTAGGTATTTTTGTTGCTATTTTTTTGAAAAAATTTTTCATTTTTTCTCCTTATCTTATAACATAAAAAATGTTAGAAGTCAAGGGATAGAAGTACCCCTAGTGGGATAGTTTCTATCCCAACTTAAGGGCTGTTTAATTAAAAAGGAAAATTCTCTCCTTGCTGTACAGGCTCACTAGCTTCAGGAGCTTGCTGTACAGGCTGACTAGCTTCAGGAGCAGAAGTTTCTTGAACATTTTTATAAGAATTACCTGATTGATTGTTATCAGCAGGTTTGCTATCTAAAAACTTCATAGCTTCGACAGCAATCTTATAGCTTGTTCTGTTTTTTCCTTCTCTATCTACATAGTTTTCTTGAACCATTCTTCCTTGCAAAAAGATTTTTGAACCTTTATGTAAGTATTGATTCATGTTTTCGGCTAATCTACCAAAGACACTAAAGTTCAAGTAGCAAACTTCTTCTTTAATTGTACCATCGTTAGCAGTATATTTATAACTACTAGCAATAGCATTGTTTACAAAAGCCACACCACTTTGAGCATAGCTCAACTTAATATCTTGGCAAATATTGCCTATAACTGTAATTTGATTGAACATGCGTTCTCCTTTAAAAAAAATTATTTAAGACATTGTCTTATAAAAACAAAAGAGAACACGCCCTAAATAGGGATATTCTTTTTGCTTTTATAAAACAAAAAAGAAATCCCTAAAAAAGGGATTAAATTATGCTCTAAAAAAAGGGCGAAACACTTTAAAAACAAAGTGTAAAAATCTGTATTTAAAAGAAGAATAGTTCTTATGAATATAATAACCATCTTCAACAGCAGACCAAAAACCTAAAGAATCTACAGCTTTAGTAATCTGAGAATGAATCTTTAAGCTCATTTTTTCATCACCTTTTTCTAGGTAGTGAAGTTCCATTTGCTCTAAAAGAGCGATGTGTTCATCAAGTAAATCTGTCATCATAATAAGTCCTTTGTGTATAATTTTAAGAATAAAAAATTCTTAAATAAAAACACAAAGAATATACTTCACCAAAAGATGAGATAAAATTTGCGTTCTTATTTAAGAACATTTATCCATCTAATGGATTCCTATTCGTTTAAATTAATACCCATGTATAAACTTACTTTGCGTTCTACGCAAATCGCAACTTTGCGTACGCCAAAATAAACATTAAAAGGACTAAAATGCTTATTTGGCAGCTTTAGCTCACGCTAAAGAACGGACTATATCTTGACTGTAGTAAAACAGCCCCCTCCGTTTGGGTTATCTTATATAAAAAAATCCTTTTTACCCCATTTCAAAAACTACTCAGCTTTAACATTCTGTGCTTGAATTTCTCTAAGAATTGTTCTTCTTAAAACATTATTGGAGATATGTCTTACATTTCCAACTTTTACTAAAATTTCTTTACCTTTATTTTGCAATTCATTGATGCTTTTTTTAATTAAATTGATTTCTTCTACCCATGTTTCTGCATCTTTAGAATCAACTCCGTTTCCCCATAATTTTCTTATGGTTGAGTCCATTGCATCTAACATTCTCAAATCAGAAAAAATTTCAGTACCTGCTATGGAATCACTAACAAATACTTGAGCGTTTGAATTTAAATCGATAGTTCTTTTTTTGCCTTCGATTCTTCTTCTTAAAAACTCTGCCCTAGATATCCTCTCTGAATTTTGATTTGTTTGAGTTGTAACATTTGATTTTTCATTTGTTTGAGTTGTATTTTCATTTTGATTTTTATTTTTTGCCATAGAATTTCCTTGTTTGTTTAAATACTTTGAAAGTTTAAATTGAATGAAATGGGGTTTATTAAAAAAGATTTGAATATATTGCTTATAACCTACTCTACTTGGTTCTCTCATCTAAAAAAGATGATACCCTTTCGATAGTCTCTGAACTTTATTCATATTTAAAACAAATTTGAATTTGCAGAATTCGCTCGTGAGTTTGGTATTGTTTTAACTTAAAAGGATACTAAAAGTATCCTTTGTTTCAATTTTTTAAGATTTGGGCTAGTACCCTTTAAAGTTAAAAGCAATACTTTAGCAAACTCTACAAATTCAAATTATATTTTAAACTTAGAATCTTAGCTGCTGACTGACTCATGAATTGATATTTTTTACCTATCCAATTAGGAAACAATAGTATTTCTACTAAAGCTTGGTATATCAATCCTATCTAAGACTATATCTTAGCGTAATTGCGAGCAGACTTACGAATCTGTCTGATCTCCACATCGTAATGTTCTTGACCAGCTCTTCCCAGCAATTAGAAGGGAATTAATCGGCTAAGAGCTAACCGAATTTCAATATCACAACCTGTTTCTATGTGACTCGCTCATCACAAAGCTATATAAGGCAGGAGGTGTGGACCTGTCATTCCTTATTGCTATTCCGAACTTAATAAAAAGTTAATAGGCAAATTATATTTTGTTTTTTTTAAAAAGTCAATAGTTTTTATTATTTTTTTTAAAAAACCATATAAATACCTATTTTTCCATATTTTTATCACAAGTGGAACTGTTATAATAATTCAAAATCTCTATTTTTACATAATTTTAAATTTTAATTAAGTTTTTTATCTTAATTCTCACCCTTCTAATATCTATTTTATCACAAGTGGAACTGTTATAATAATGAATTTATCCCTATTCTCCATAATCTTAAGTTTTTTATAAGTAAAAAACTCTCTTTTTTTAAAAAAATGTGGAACTGTAATAATAAAATGTGGAACTGTAATAATAATCAAAAAAAATAATTTTTAAAGCTCAAATATCTATTAGTTAGCATTTAGAAATAGTTTTGGAAAAAAACTATTATTATTTATTAAAAAATAAGCTAGACTAAATCACTTTATGCTAGTTATTTTAAAATTATTTTAATTAAAAAAAACGGAACTGTAATAATAAAAAACGGAACTGTAATAATAACCCCCTTTAAGAATTTATTTTAAGAGATTAGTTTATTAAAAAAAGAGAGTTAAATTTATATATTAGATTAATATTCTTAAAGTTAAATTTATATATTAGATTAATATTCTTAAAGTTAAATTTATATATTAGATTAATATTCTTAAAGATAAATTTATATATTAGATTAATATTCTTAAAGATAAATTTATATATTAGATTAATATTCTTAAAGATAAATTTGTCAATTAGAAATTAGTATTTTTAGAAGTGAATCAGAATAAATCTTCTTCATTTTCTTTAGTATTATTTCTATTGCTGTACTTCTTTTGTTCTGTATTAATTTTTTTAAATAAGTCAGGATCTTTAATTAGAAAGGAATCTCCTTCACCTGTAATTAAATAAATAGGATTAATACCTAAGAACTTATAAAGTTTTGTAATTATGTAGCTGTTTAATACTGTATATCCTTTTTCCATTCTCATGTAAATAGCTACTGTTATGCCTAAGATTTCTGCTATACGATCTTGACTTAAATTAAGGGAAGTTCTTAAAAGCCTTAGTCTCTTTCCACAAGCTGCGTTATGAATTTTTTCTTCTTGTAAATCTTTGCTTTCTTTATCTGCATTTTTAATTTTAGCTTCTTCTTTCAATTTTTTGTAATCTTCTAAATGCTTTGCATATATTTTTTTCCATTTATAGACAGTTTGCAAAGTAACATCATATCTTGAAGCTACCACTTTAGAAGGTAAATTTTCCTCTAATTGTGTTAATAAAATATCCATTATTTGAACATAGCTTCTTTTATTTTTTCCTTTATTGCCTTTTACAAATAATTTTCTCATTATTTTTATTTTTCCTTGTAGCTAAAATATTATTTTAATTTTATCTAAAATCTATTTGCAGAATATAATTTGATACTGTTATAAAATAGTATATATTTATATTATATATTTCTTATTTTTATATATTTATATTATATATTTTAAGATGATATATGTGTATTTTTAGGCATTTAGTTGTATTTATAGTAATATATATTTATATTATATAAAACTATAAATTTTTAATTTTTGTATGATATAATTATATAAAAATGTTATGGAAAAAAAATGAATTTTAAAAGGACATCGGAGCTTTTACAAATTGCTAATAATTACAACATTGAAGTATCTGAAGTGTTTTCAGCGCTTAAACAAGCTCTTGAAGTTGTTTTAAAATGTGGAAAATTACATGCTGATTTTTCAAATGAAAAAATTTTTTTCTATGAGATTATTTATAATCGTTTTGGTGAAAAACGCAAAAAATTTGTTCAAATTAAAAGAAACAATTATAAAGCAGTCCAAGATAGATTTATAAGTATTGTAATTTCTTATTCTTTAGAAAAAAAGAGAGAACAAGTTAAATCTTTAAAATCGATGATTTTTAAAGGAAAGATAGAAAAAGTCTTAAAATCAGGTTTTGAAGTTTCTTCAAGTATAGGTTTTGGATTTTTGCCGAAAGTCGAAATTTTACGGAAAGATTTAGCAAGAATGCAATTAGGGGATGAGCTGTATCTTGCTATCAAAAAGTTTAAAGGCTCAAAAAAAGCTCCTAATGGTACTTTGGTTTTTACAAGGAAAAATATGAATATTTTAGAGCATGAAATTATGGATAACATGAGCGATTGTGGCGTGTATTACATTGAAAAAATAAGCGCAAGAAAAATATCTATCTTTTGCACAAAAATGCCTACAAAAGATCAAATTAAAAACACAATGCGTGTAGCAAATACTTTTCTTGATATTCAAGTAAGAAACTAATTTAAAAAAGGAGGAAAAATGAACAATGTAGTATTTATCAATAATCAAGAAGTTGTTTTTGAAAATAAAGATGAACAAGTTTTTTGCACAAGTTTGGATGTGGCTAAGGTTTTTGGAAAGAATCATTTTCATGTTTTAAGGGATATTGAGAACATTTTGAATAATTTGCGAAAAATAGGGACTTCTCAAGACCTATCCAATTTTGGATTGGTTAAATATAAAGATAAAAAAGGCGAACATGGAAAATATTATTAGAAGCAATAATCAAACTACTAATTATTCTGATTATGAATTTATCAAAAAACAAAACGAAATTTTAAATCAAATAACTTGCACTCAAAGCAATACAATCTATGTTTTGCAAGATAGCATCAGATTTTTAAACAATACCATTAGTTCAATGAAAGAAATTAACAAAGAACTGAAAAAAATTGCAGGTATTGATAAATTTTTATGAGATAGTAGGAGAATATAATGGAGAATGGTAGCGGTAATATAGGCAATAAAGGCGATATAAATTCTTATGGCTCAGGTAGATTTGCACATCCTAATTTAGATTTTGGGGAATTAAAGGAGAGACAGGGCGGAAGCGGTAGACATATTTTTCATGCTTTAAGCGAAATTCAAAGATATCATGTTATCGAAGATCGCAGTGAAGAAATTCCAAAAGAATATTTTACCATTGAACAAATCTTAGACTATTTGAAAATAGGCTTTAAAAGCGGTATGTTTGAAAGCTTTATTTTTACAGGGCTTTTATGTTTTTTACAAGTTATTTATCCAAGTTACAAATATTATTTTTTAGATTCTCCTTTGAGTAAAAATGAAGAACTATTTTTTGATTTATTGTCTTACGCTCCTATTTTAGTTTCTACTTTGTTTATGGCTTATATCTCGAAGTATTATAAAGGATTGCTTACTCGCAGGGCTATTTTTGCCTTAATGAATGGCAGAAGTTTTTCATTTTTGCTTAAAGGTTTTGCTATATTTTGGTTATTTTCATGGCTAAAAGAAATATCAATTAATAATCCACGCACTGTATATTCTTGGGCGGATTGGACACTATGGTTGATACAATATTTCAAACCTAATGTCAGCACTGAACAACTTTATGTGTTTTACTATAAATATGCCATTCCTGCTTTGCATGATGCTAGTTATGAATTGCTTTATTCTATGTGTATCTTTGCTATATTGCCTTATTTAACAATTTTTTACAAAGGCTACAAAGAAAGAGTTAAGCGATTTGAAAATAAAGATGCGTATGAAAATTATTAATTTAAAAAGGAGAAAAAGTGATTTTAGAAACCGAAGTTGTAAGCAATAACAATATTGTTCTTTTTGAAAATGAAGAGCTAGGGCAAGTTAGAGTAGCTGTAGATGAAAATAATGAGCCTTTGTTTTGTTTGAGTGATATTTGTAAGATTTTGGAACTTACAACACCTTCAAAAGTTGCGGACTCTACAAAAAGGGAATTTGAGCTATATGAATTAAGTTCATATAGCTTTGATACAGGTTTTGGTATCAAAGAATTCACTATGATAGATGAACCACCTTATAATGATTTTGATATAAGCGATTTAGAATCTAATCCTAGATACTTAAAATATGCCATAGATTTATGCAATGATGCAATATCTAATAATTTTCTAAGTAGAAAATTAATTTAAAATAAAGTGTAAAAATGTTTCTTAAAAAACCAGAAGAAGAAAAAACATTTATCGGCATAGGTTTTGAATTAGAAGATAAAAAACAAGAGAAGCTTTTGGAAATATATCAAATCGATGATAATTCTAAAAATCACACTTTTGTATTTGGTTCCACAGGTGTAGGTAAAACAAGACTCATTGAAGGGCTTATTGAACAAGATATTCCAAAAGGGAAAAATGTTGTTATCATTGATCCTAAAGGTGATATAGGGCTGTTTTCAAAAATGGTTGAAATCGCTAAAAAAAGCAATAGAGAAAAAGAACTTATGTTTTTAAGTCCTATTTATCCTGAATATTCGATCAAAATTAATCCGTTAGCAAATTACTACATGGAAGAAGAAATCATTGCTCATATTGTTTCAGGTGTTCCTGCAAAAGATGAGTTCTTTTATAATGTTGCAAATGAAACAACCACAGCTGTTGTAAAAGCTTTGCTTATCATTAGGCGCTATGAAAAGCTAGAAAAACCTTTAAATTTTGAAGAAATTGCTGAAAAAGTTTATTATGAAGGTTTAAAAGAGCTTCAATCAGAATTAAAAGAAATACAAAGCAATGGTTTTGAAGATGATGAGATTGCTAGATTGCTTGCTCTATACGATAGGGTTTTATCCTCACCACAAGATTATTTTGCCAAAGTTTCATCAACTCTTAGAACCACACTTACTCAAATGACCATGGGTAATGTAGGAAAAATTATAGGTACCGCACAAGAAAACACTTTTATTAAAAGATTACAAGAAAATCAAGGCGTGCTTTTATATATTATGACAGGTTCTATGCTTACAAGACAAGTGTCAAGTATTATTTCCAAAGTAACCATTTCTATGATTCAATCTTGCGTGGGTAGGGTTTATGCCTCAGGAAAAAAATTTGATAAAACATTAAAAATTTACATTGATGAAGCTGCTTCTTCTGTGTATAGAGGTATAGAAACTTTATATGCTCAAGCAAGGGGTGCAGGAGTAGCTATTATGGGGTTAACTCAATCAGCAGCTGACTTAGCGGCTGAAATAGGACAAGATGGGGCAAACAGATTATTAGAACTCACCAACACTAAAATAATTATGCGCTTAAATGATACAAAAAGCTCTAAAATGATTTCAGATCTAGGGGGTAAAAAAAGAGCTTATTCTTATTTTTTAACCGTAGAAGGAGGAATTACTTCAAGAGAGGTTGAAGAATTAAATATTGAGGTTGATGATGTGACTAACCTACAAAAAAGAGAATTTTTTTATTTTGGTTTTGAAGGGCGTTTTAAAGGAAAGACTTTAAAAGTGAATGATGGAAAATTAGTTGTGGATATGCCTAATGTAACTCAAAAAAACGAGGATTTTAATGTTTGATTTAATTGAAAATGTGATGAGTTTTATTTATCGCCATCAACTCATTAGAAAGGTTGTTTGGCAAATTATAATCACTTTCGTATCTATTTTTCTTTTTTTAACCTTTTTATTTTGGGTAAATTTAGAAAAAATGGGATACTCAAGTTTTAATTTTAGTCTATTATTAAATTTACAAGCCTATATATTTTTACTTTGGGAGTATTCAAGAGAAATAGCTTATTTTCTAATCATAGAACAAGCTTTCTTTATTCTATTGTTATGGTATATGAACAATAAACTCAAAAATCCATCAAATGATAAAGAAGTAGCACATATACATATTAAAGAGCTTGCAAAAATTTGGCTTGAAGATGACAATACTCCTATGTTCGATACTTCCAGACAAGCCACTGAAAAAGCTAATATTATTATGGTAAATAAGCAAGTGCGTGATTCTATTATTTCTTTAGCTAATTTAAAACAAGACATAAGTCAAATCTTTTTAAATGATATTATTAAACCTAATCGCGAAAAGATCCATCCAAAGCACCTTGAAATGATTATTAAATTACTTCAATTGCTCGAAGAAAATATTGCTTGTCCAAGTGTTGTGCAACTTTTTGAAGGAGATCCTAATAGCGCTTATGGAAAAATACCTGCTAGAAGAAAAGATGGTGAAAGGGTTGATACAGTTACTCTTGATGGAAAAACTCGCTTTGATATATATGAAAAAATTAGTCTTTTAAGACATTCTTTAAATGTAGCTTACAAGATTATTGAATTACTAAACGAAAGTAAAGAATACAAGTCTTTTAAAAAAACATTGTTTGGTAAAGCAATTATTGTAGCCTTGGGACATGATATAGGCAAGATTAATAATTTTACACTAAGAGAAAGCTATATCAAAGAACAAAGATTAAAAGGTGATTCAAAACAAGCTTTTATGAATTTAAAAAGAATGCAAGAACATCAAAAAATCTCCTATATAATTTTTTACGAACTCTTTAAAAACTATCCTGATTTAAAAGAACTTGCTACCGTTGTTCAAGGGCATCACTTAGGTAGTATTGATAAAGATGATAAACTTTTGAAATTATTAATTGATGCGGACAAACAAACAAGAGATTATGAATTAGATGCTTATTTGCAAAATAGCGAAGAGTTTGAGAAAATAAGAAATAAAGAATTAGAAAGTATTATTACAACAGTTCCGCAAAAAAATAATCTAGCGTATGAAAATACCCAAAAAACAATTTCTAAAACACCAGAAAAGAAAACTCAAACCATTCAAAATAAAACACAAAATGAAAGCGCTGAAAATGAAATTTCAATTTTAGATTTAAAAGAGCTTCAAGATCGATTTGTTCTTAATTTCAATGAATTTAAAAAGCAATTTTTCCTTTTTGTAGCCGAAGATAATTCAAAAGAATTCCAAGAACTTGTTTATACATTCGCTTTCAAAAATACAGAAAAAGAATTTTATAAAAATAAAAAAGATTTATTTATACTTGTTGAATGCGGCGTGATTAATGGAAACAGAACCGATACCATGAATTATTTTTATGATTTGAGCGATGAGATTAATAAAAAATTAAATAAGAAGATTAAAATAGGATTTGCTATGTTTAGAGATTGCAAAGATATAAATGAAGCTATTGATGGTTGTAAAAAAGCATTAGAATACGCCAAAAATAATAATCAGGTTGTTTATTATGATTATAAAGATTTAAAAATATCAAATAGTGATAAAATATTAATTTCAGATAATACAGAAGCTAAGATAACTGAGAGTGTAAAAATCCAAGAAAAAACAGATACAATCACTACAGATAATCAAGTTAATACATTAGAAGAGATTGATACATTAAAACAAAAGACTATTGATACTCAAATCATAAAAAATATGTTTGAAATGATTGAAAACAAGGTTCAAGAAGTTGAATATTCTTTAAGTCAAGAAGAAAATTTTGACATTCCGCTAATTGAAGCAAAATTTATTGAAATTCTAAAGTCCAAAATTAACACTTTTAAGCGTAAAGGTTTTACTAAGTCCCCACAAGCCATAAGTTTTAAAAATTATGTATTATTCAGCCACGAATGTCTTTTAGAAAGTCTTGCTAAAGCACTTAATGTTAAAAATGAAAATTTGAATGCCAAGCTTAATTTTTTAATTCGTTACTATAGAAATCATCCTGATAAAAACAAAAGACTGATTTGGTTTGTTAATGTGGACAAAGGCTTTTACTATTCAACTTATCTTTTAAGATTTGATGAAAAGCAAGATGAAGTTTTCTTTTGTGTGCCTTTTGATTGCAAAAGGGCTTTTGGAATGAGTGTTTCAGAACTTAGTATTCATAAGGATAATAGCGGATTAAGAAATTGTATTGTTAAGCCTTATGTAAAAAAGGAGGAAAAATGAAAAAAAGAAGAGCCGATTTACTTAAAAAGCACAATTCAAAAATCGTGCTTGCGGATACATTGGAATCTGAAGCTATGGTTGATTTGGCAATGAAAGCCAATGATATTTTTTTAAAACTTAAAAAAACTGCAGGCGTGGGTTTGGATTTTAAAGATGCAGATGAAATGCTAATGTTGTGGAATTTAGTATTAGTCAAAAGTTCACAAACTCTTGAACAAATTTCGCAGAAAATAGACATGAAATATGATGAACCCTTTACAATAACTTTAGCTCGTGAGAAGTTAGAAAAATGAAAGTAATCTTTTTTTTAACCTCCCTACTTTTTGCTAATTTGCTCTTTGCTCAAAAAAATTATTTTACACAGGCAGGAGAGAAATTCGGAATCAATCCGCAATTGCTTTGGACCATTGCTTATAAAGAAAGTCGCTTAACGCCCAATATTATTAGCAAGCCAAATAAAAATGGTACTTATGATATAGGCATTATGCAAATTAATAGCATTCATTTACCAAGATTAAAAAAACAATATGGTATTAATGAAAATGATTTATTAAGACCTAAAATTAATATTTTTGTAGGAGCTGAAATATTAAAAATGTGTTTAGACAAACACGGATTAAATGAAGAAGGTATTACTTGTTACAATGGAAAAATTATCAACAATCCCTATGGAAAAGAAGTAATTAAATTACTCAAAAAAGCAAGAATAACAAATGGAAAAATTAATTAAATTTCAAAAGGAGATATAATGAATAATTTATTAGAAAAAAATATTAATGAGATTAATGAAATGCTCATTAAAAGTTTGGATGATTTACCGCCATTACCTGAAACCATTCAAAAATTACAAGAATATATCGCTACACATGGAAGCAATATTGTTATTGATGAAGTGGCAGATATTATTAGTACAGATCCTTTAATTACGGCTAATTTATTGCATTTAACTAATTCAGCTTATTATGGTTTTTCAAAAGAAATTAAAACCGTTAATCAAGCCTTGGTTCTTTTAGGGGTAAGCAATGTTAAAAATATGATCATTGCTGATTATGCAAAAAGTTCTTTTGTAATTAACTTAAGTCCTTATGGCATAGAAACTGATCGTTTTTTAGCTTTGATTCATGAGCAAACCAATTTTATTTCTACTTGGCTAATAGAAGAAGATAAAATATTATGCTACAATCTAATTCCATGTGTTATGATGCTAAGATTAGGCATCATGGTGTTTTCAAATTTTTTAATTCAAAACAACATAGATAAAAAATTTTTATTGCATTTAAGCAAGAATAATTTTAATAATATATTAAGACTAGAAAGAGAATTCTTAGGAGTTGATCATATATCTTTTTTATCAAACTTATTTAAAGTTTGGAATTTAGATGAAGATCTTATTGAAATTATAAGCTCTCTTGATTATCTTGGTTCTACTAGCACAAAAGTAAAAAAAGAAACATACGCTTTAGCTGCCATTGAAGCCCTTTTTAGCCCTGAAAAAAACGCTTATGATGATTTTTGTGTACAAAAAGCTTATCAAATTTTAAAGGATGGTAAGGCAAATGGAGTTGATTTTAATTTAGAAAATTTTTTAAATAAATTGCCTGAAAAATTTATAGAAATTTTAAGCAAAAGCAAGGAACAATTATGAATATAGTTGATCTTGTGAAAACAATAGAAAATATTGAAAATCCACAAAATCTTAAAATTATAAGAGAAGGCGCTTGCTTTTACATGTGTTTAGGTGAAAATAAAAAATATTTTTATTTTTTTAAAGCTAATTCTAAAAATAAAGAAAGTCTTCCTTATACACTCACATTGGATGATTTAAAATCTGATGAATGGAAAATTTTAAAGGATTAAAATGAATACAATACAAAAACTCAGAAGAGAACTAAAAATCTATACAGCAGGAATAATTGTATTGCCTATATTATCAATTATAAGCTATATGTTTAATAATCAGAAACTAGATTATAATTTTTTGATATTTTTTGCCCTGTTTTTTGGGCTTTTTTTCACTATTTGTGTGATAGGTTTTTTTAGCGCTAAAAAAGCAATTAAAACATATTCGCAATTAATAGAAAGATCTCAAGAAGAATTTGGAGAAAAAAATGAAAATCATAGGATTTAATTTAGGTATTGCTAATATCGGTTGGGCATTAAGAGAAAATGATGAAATCATAGATTGCGGAGTAAGAGTATTTGATATACCTGAAAATCCAAAAAATGGTAATTCGCTAGCTCTTGAACGCCGAGAAAACAAAGCTCGTATGAAAATAGTCAAAAGAAAAAAAGCAAGAATGCTTGCAACTAAAACTTTTTTAAAAAAAGAGCTTAATGTTGATTTATCCAAACTTTTTTTAATCGGATCAACTCAATCTATCTACGAATTAAGAACCAAAGCTTTAAGTTCTTTAATCAGCAAAGAAGAATTATCTGCTATTATTTTACACATTGCTAAGCATAGAGGATATGATGATAGTGCATTGAAAAATGAAAATGGAACTATTATTGAAGCCCTAAATAAAAACAAAGAAGCAATGCTTAAATTTAAAAGCGTAGGTGAATATTTTTATAAAAATTTTGTTCAAAATAAAGAAGTTAAAAAAATAAGAAATACCACAGAAGATTATTCTAATTCTGTTCCAAGAAGTTTATTAAAGCAAGAACTTGATCTTATTCTTGATAAACAAAAAGAATTAGGATTAATTAAAAATGCTGATTTTAAAGAAAAACTATTTGAAATCATCTTTTTTAAACGCCCTTTGAAAGATTTTTCAAATAAAATAGGAAATTGTATTTTCTTTGAAAACGAAAAAAGAGCTGCTAAAAATACCATAAGCGCTTGTGAGTTTGTTGCTTTGGGAAAAGTTGTAAACCTTTTAAAAAGCATTGAAAAAGATATAGGTATAGTTTATGAAAAAGATAGCATTAATGAGATTATGAGCATTATTTTAGATAAAACAAGCATTAGTTATAAAAAAATCAGAGATATTTTAAATCTTCCACAAGACATAAACTTTAAAGGCTTAGATTATTCAAAAAATAATGCTGAAAACTCCAAACTTGTAGATTTGAAAAAACTTAATGAATTTAAAAAAGCTTTAGGCGATGGTTTTGCTAATTTAGATAAAGATATACTTGATAGTATTGCTACAGATATCACCTTAACCAAAGACACAGCAACTTTAAAAGAAAAGCTAAAAAATTATAATGTTTTAAATGCAGAACAAATCGAAAAACTCTCAGAACTTGTTTTTAATGATCATATTAATTTATCTTTAAAGGCTTTAAAACAAATCATACCTTTAATGTATGAAGGTAAAAGATACGATGAAGCTTGTGAGCTTTGCAATTTTGCAATTGCTAAAAATCAAGAAAAAAGCGAATATTTGCCTTTATTTGAAAAAACACGCTTTGCTAAGGATATTTCTTCTCCTGTGGTTATTAGAGCTATTTGTGAGTTTAGAAAATTGCTTAATGACATCATAAGAAGATATGGTAGTGTCCATAAAATTCATTTAGAACTAACAAGAGATTTTGGGATAAGTTTTAACGATAGAAAAAAAATAATCAAAGAAATTGAACAAAACGAACAAAGTCGTATAAAAGCTTTAGAAGCAATAAAAGAATTAAAACTAGAAGAAACTTCTAAAAACATACAAATAGTTAGATTATTTGAAGAACAAAAAGGAATATGTCCTTATTCAGGCTTAAAAATGGATTTAAATCGCCTTGATGAATTAGTAATTGATTATATACGCCCTTATAATAGAAGTCTTGATGATAGTTATAGCAATAAGATTTTAACTTTTAAAAAACTAAGCGATTTAAAACAAGGAAAAACACCTTTTGAAGCTTTTGGAGAAGATGAAAAACTTTGGGCTGAAATCAATGAGAGAATTAAAGAATATAATGGCAAAAAAAGATTTAAAATTTTTGACAAATTCTTTAAGGATAAAAAGCCTTTTGATTTTACAGAACAAACCTTACAAGATACAAGATGGCTAACTAAACTTGTTGCGAGCTATCTTAACGAGTATCTTTCATTTTTACCTATCAGTGAAGATGAAAATACAGCCTTAGGCTATGGAAAAAAAGGAAGTAAACAACATGTCGTTTTAAGCTCAGGGATGATTACTCAAATGCTAAGAAATTTTTGGTATTTAGGCTTTAAAAATCACAAAGATTATAAAAACAATGCTATGGATGCCATTATAGTAGCTTTTACAACCAATTCTATTATTTTTGCTTTTAATAATTTTAAAAAAGAATTAGATTTAGCAAAAGCTGAATTTTACGCAAACAAAATATCTGAAAGTGATTATTTGTTAAAAAGAAAGTTTTTACCACCTTTTAGTGGTTTTAAAGAGCAAGCACTTGAAAAAGTAAAAAATATTTTTGTTTCGCATTCTTTAAAAATTAAAAATAAAGGTACTTTGCATGAGCTAACACCACTTAAAATAAAAGAACTTAAAAATACATATGGTGATTTAGATCTTGCGGTAAAATTAGGTAAAATAAGAAAATATAATGATAAATATTATGCGAATGCTAAGGGTTCTTTAGTAAGAACTGATTTATTTGTAGATAAAGAAAATAAATTCCATGCAGTGTCTATTTATAAAGCAGATTTTTCTACAAAAAAACTTCCAAATAAAACCCCTGCAACTACATCAAATGGAGAAACCAAAGAAGGCATTGAAATGAATGAAAATTATAACTTTTGCATGTCATTGTATAAAAATACTCCAATTAGCGTAAAAATAAAGGGTATGAAAGAGCCTATCATTTGTTATTATCATGGTTTTAATACTTCAGGAAGTAAAATTATCTATAAAAAACACGACAACAATTATCACAACCTTAGTGAAGATGAAATGGTTGTTTTTAGAAAAAATGATAAAGAATCTATAGTGGTAGGAAAAATACTTGAAATTAAAAAATACAGTATAAGTCCTTCAGGTGAATTAAGTTTAATTGAAAACGAAGAGCGTAAATGGTTTTAGATATTTTTGCTCAAAAAATAAGAAAAAACATTGATAAAATAGGCTTTTTAGATAAGTCTATTTTACCATATAAACAATTAACAAGAGACTAAAACTTCAGAGCAAGAATATGCGAACTGGATTAAATTTTATCATATAAACAATTAACAAGAGACTAAAACTCGCTTCTTTCATTTTGAAACCTTTATGCTATTTTATCATATAAACAATTAACAAGAGACTAAAACCTTTCAAAATCAATTTTACAAACTTTAAAAATTTTACCATATAAACAATTAATAATAGGCTAAAACGCGATATGAGACTTTATTATAAATATAGTCAATTAATAATAGGCTAAAACACAACAATGTTTGATTACTATGGATTGGATATTTTACCATATAAACAATTAATAATAGGCTAAAACCTTATAAGCTTTCTAATGACAGCGCTTTGAATTTTACCATGTAAACAATTAATAATAGGCTAAAACTATTCTACCCAAATACGCATTAAACTCATCATTTTGCCATGCAAACAATTAATAATAGGCTAAAACCAAATCCAAAGAGTGTGAAATGGAAAATTAATTTTACCATGTAAACAATTAATAATAGGCTAAAACCTTTCAAAATCAATTTTGCAAACTTTAAAAATTTTATCATATGGATAATTAATAATAGGCTAAAAATAGCTTTTAAATATTTAAATTCATAAGAAAATATTTCTTAATCTACTTTCATCACAACTTTTCAAAAAATCATAGATTTTCTTTCTATAAGTTGATTTATCCTTTTTCCAAGTATTTAGCGTTGGCAATGGAATCGTTGTAATTTTGGCAATTTTAGAATCACTTAAGCCTGTATTAGAAGAATTAATAGAATTTGAAAATATTTCTTTTAATTCTTCTTGATTAGTGTTTTTTAAAAAAAGATATATTTTTTCCCTCCAATTATCTTTTTTTTGTTTCCAGTCTCTAATAGTGAAATAAGGGATATTAGTAATTTGTGAAATTTGGACATCATTGTTCATCAGGCTTGAAACCACTATCTAAAATTATTTTTGTCATTACACCCTTAAGTTTATCAAAATGATTTAAAGCTTGCACATTGCTAACTCTAAGCAATCTTATTTTCCCATCTTTTTTATAAAACACCTGAAAAACTTCATCGCTTTGTTTGCATTTCACCATGTCATCTGAAGTAGGACTATCTATGAATTCATATTTTTCAACAAAATCTTCATTTGAAATATCAAATAAATCTTTTCTATAGCCACTTGGCGAATTTGGATCATAAGAATAAACATTAGCCAATGATTCCTCTGTAGCCTTTTGTAGTTCTTCTTTTGAAATTTTATTCATCTTAACTCCTAATAATTTTTGTAAAATTATACAACAATATAAGATTATACAATAGTATAACACAAATAAAAATTGTATAAAAGCTAAAATCTAATGAATGTATATTTGGAAAAATATTAAAGAAAAAAACCAGCACAACAGAACAAAGAAAAGAAATTTGCAAAGGTATGAGAAAAATAACAGTCAACTTCTTTTTTTTATCAGCAAACAAATTTATTAATTGATTGTGTTCGGCTTTAATCTTTGCATCTAATAAAAAACCCATAAATAATATCATATGTAAAATCATAAAAATTCTAACAAAAAAAATAAAAAAAGCTTGAATTTCTGTGTAGAGAAATATTTTTAAAATATTAGTCCAAACATTTTCATATACGATTAAAAAACTAAATAATATTGACATAAAAGCCCCATAAGCTTCTATTATTTTCAATTCTTTATTTCTCATACAAACTTTCCTTTTTTAATACAAGTAAATCTTCCATGGTGTTATCTATAATTAGAATTTTATAATCTTGTTCTTCTTTATTTTTTATATCTATCTTCTTATTTACTCTTTTATTTGATTTAATTTTCTTTATTAATTCCAATACAACAGCAAAAACCATCATGATAGCAAATATTACTAAAACATATTTACCAACATTCCAAATCCATTCCATAATTGGATAAGATAGATTAATAGTGTTTCCTTCTTCAATTATCATGCCCACTGCAGCCAATAATGATGCTAATAACATAAAAAATACGCCTAATGGCGGATTAAGAAACAGCGTTATTACGCTTATCCAAAAACCAATAAAACCTAAAATTTTAAAAATCAATACAATCATATTATTGTACTCTATTTTTTATACTGTTGTCTAGTGAATTTTCGATATGATCTAGTTTGATATCTTTTTCAATGTTAATTTCTTTTTTAAAATCTAAATTTTTAAGTTTATCAAACAACTTTTGAGCTTGTTGAACCAATCGCTCCTCATTTCTTTCCAAATCTGAGGTATGTAGTTTATTTTTAATTAAAAAATATTCTTTGCAATTCTGATTAAGAATTAAAATTATGCTATTTAATTCTTTTTCAATATAACCTTTGCTAATGTTTCCTAAATTGATTGTATCCATATAAACTATAATATCAATAAGTTTTTCTTTAATATCTTTATATATGGCTCTTAATTTATTATTTTCAATGCTATTTAATTTATCGCTATTCATGTATAATTTCATTTTTACTCCTTCACAAATCTTGGTTTTTTAGAATCATCCCACTCCATTCCACTTTCATAAAACATACCATACCTATGTTTAACATTTCTCACATCCCAAGAACTTAAGTCTTGATTAAAAGATTTACATCCCTTAAGCATCTTTGTCATTTTCTCAACATTTTTAACATTCCAATCTGAGATGTCTTGGTTAAAGTTTTTACAATCTCTAAACATGCCATTCATATTTCTAACATTCATTGTATTCCATTTGGAAATGTCTTGATTAAAGTTTTTACAATCCCAAAACATATCTTCCATGGTTTTAACATTACTTGTATCCCAAGGTGAAATATCATAGTTGAAATTTTCACAACCATAAAACATATAATTCATATTTTTAACAAAAAATGTATTCCACTTCTCAATGCCTGAGAAGTCTTTACGAGTAGAGTTTGCAAATAAAAAACTCATATCATCAATATATATTGTATCAATATCACCTAGATAAATACTTTCATCTTTAACTAGAGCCTTAAGCTCTTCTTTGGTTTTAGGCGTGTATTTGTATTTTTTTATGATTTTTACTTCTTCAACAATTTCAACAATAAAATTTTCCTTTTTTAATGCAAATAAATCTTCCATAGTATTATCTATGATTAGAATTTTTGGGTTTTGAGAAACTACTGTGATAACCCTATCTTTTTTAAATTTCTCTACCATTAATGTTTTTAATCCGAATGTAATAGATTCTTTCCAATATTTTTTACAAAAATCAAAACTTGTTGTAAAACTCCAAAAGATAAATAGTGTTTGAATAGAGATGATAAAAATAAAAAAATAAAGCCCTATCTTTTCAAAAGAAAGAGCAAGTTCATTGCTTAATTCAAACATAATTCTTTCCATTTTTATTTAACATGATTGATTAACATATTTTTAGAATTAATTTCATCCATTAATTTGTCAAAATTTTGCAAGTGCTTTTTAATATCATCTGTAGCCTTAATTCTAAAGTCTTTAATCTTCTCAAAACTTTCCAAACATTCTTTAAAAGAAGTTTCTAAAGCTTGCATATCAAGCATTGCTGATGAGGCTTGCATTTGAATACTTGCACCTTGATTTTTAAGTTGTGTAGAAGTTTGTTTAATCAAATCAGAAGTTACTCTATTTAAACCATTTACGCTATTTAATATTCTTTCTTGTTCTGACAATGATTGAGCCATTAAGATAGCAACCCCCAAGGCTTCAACTGTGACTTCTTTTGCTCTATCTAAAGAAACGATAAGCTCTCTATTGTTTGCAATGAGAGTTGTAAATGCAATCACTGATTGTTCCATTACCATTACTCTTTGCTTTACATCAGTCATTTTCTGCAATAAAGGAAAATAGGTATCACTTTTAAATCTATTTATTTCAAATTCATCTTTTTTATTAATAGACAAATATTCATCGCATTCTTGTTGCGCTTGAGACAATTCTTCAATTAAATTTTTAAGTTCATTGCGTTTAATTGCCATGCCTTCAATTTCTAATTTTAGTGCTTTGTTGTCATTTTCAAGCTCTTCTTTGCTTTTATTTAAATAAAGAATAATATTATCAATTAACTTAGATGAATTTTCGAATTTATCAATATATCTTGAAAGATGGTTGATTTTAAATGCTTTGGATAAAATTTTTGGAATAACCCCTGCTTTGCCAAAAACAGATTTATTCCTATATGGGCTTACATTGTCAATTAAAACTTGAAGCTCATCAAGCTTTTTATAGACTTCTCCATTATCTGTATTTTTAAGTTGATCCATAGAAATTTTAATTAACGGACTTGCAGATACAGCAGAGCTTTTTTCGCTATCTTTTTTTAACAATACCATCACTTTTTCATTCATTGCTTCATATTGTTGAGTTGAACTCATTTTCTCTCCTTGAATTTTGTTTGTTGTAGTGTATATTATTAACACTTATTTTATGCTTAAAATTAGCGTATTAAATATATTTTTATATTAAATACACTAAATAAAAATTTTTGTAATTAAACAAGTGTTTGAACAAAAAAAGAAAAAGCGTTATAGTTGCAACAATTAATCCACAAAGGAAAGCTTGCGGAAATAATAAAAAAATCAAAAACATAAGAAATAACCATTATAAATATAAAAATTTTCCATAAAAATAAACACGGCATTTCTGTTGTGTAATATTGAAAAATAAAAGAGCAAATAACATAAACTATTGATCCATTAAAAATAATGCAAAAAACTTAAATTAGTCAAAATGTTAATTAATATATCCATATTTTTAATCATTTTTTACTCCTTATAATTCTTATCTTTTTTAATTAAAGCCAAAGAAATAATTATAAGAAAACATAAGGAAATACCCCACAAAATGTCAATATTAAAAATATTAGATATTAACATCAAAATTAACGAAAACAATCCTAAAAAATAAATTTGTTCTTTTTTTAATTTACCTAATAAGTTCATTTTGGTTCCTTCTTATAATAAGCGTTTAAAAAGTGATATGGTAAATAATTTTTAAAACTTTCTTTATCCATATAAATTGCTATAGTACTATTAATCTCTTTTCTAGTTTTATTATAAAAACTTTTTTCTTGTGAAAATCCTTTAAATTTTGAAATTCGACCATATCTTACTATACGACCTCCTAATTTTTCATTAGTTATTTCATAACTTATTTCATTAATAAATAAATCGCAATCGCTTATAGTATATTCAAGACGCATAATAACTAGAAAAGTTTCTTTATTTTTATTATAAGTAAAACTAAAGCATTTTTCGTTAAATCCTATTTTTTTGGCAAAAGCTCTATTCCAAATATCGCTTAAAACTTCTTTCATTGTTTTTTCATACATTTTCACTCCTTTTTATATTTTCAGTCAATGATTTTTTCATACTCTAAAATATATTTTTTTGCAGTTTTTATATTTACTTTTGCGTGTAAAGCTATTTTTTCTATATCAAAATTTCCTTTTTCATCTTTATAACTATCTAAAAACAATCCGCTTAAAAGGGAAAAAATTTTCTCCTTTTTATTCTTGGCTCTTTCTTTGTTAATTTTAACCATATTAAGTGTTCTTTTACTCTTATTTTCATCTTGGAACTGACTTAATCCTATTATTTTAAACTTCATAAGCAATTCATTATTTTTCTTACATTTTTTACATTTTGCAAGCAAGATTACTTCTTCATTAAAAGAAGTCAATATTTGTTCTGCTTTTTCTAAACTTTTTAAACTTCCTAAGCTTGTATCATTAATCTTTTGACAATTAATACAAGTCCAAATCATTTTATTGATTTTCATCGGTATTTAATCCTGTAAAATGAACTATTACTGCTGTTACAAAACAAGAAAATATAACAATAAGTATAATAAATTTAATAGGAAAAAATTGCAAGTCGCAAAGTTTTCTAAAATAATTGAGACTAAAATTAGCGTCAGAATAATAAAAAAATAAAAAAAGCAATGGAGTAGCAATTAATAAAAATATTAAAATGCCAACTATTTTATTTTCTAAACATATTAATGTTACACAAACAAAGGCTAGGCTACAAAATAAAACAATGCCTGTATAATAATAAACATCCTCTATCGCTGAAAAAAAGTTCCATAAATTTTCAAATATTAAAAATGTTAAATTTAGAAAATCTTTTCCAAAAAAAATAATAAAAGCAATAATGCCTATATAAATAATATAGGCTAAAATAAATTTTTTATTTTCCATACAAACTCCTTTAATAAAATTTATTTTTTATTTTTTCCGTGTGATATTTTTTTCAATCTCTTTTAATAAGTTCATTTTAGCTCCTGACTATATTTAATTAAAATGATTATCTATGTTTCTTTGTCGTTCTATAGCTTCATCGTTATATCCAAAAAGAAATAAATCAAATCCATATTGTTAATCCTCCTACCTTTCAGTTCGTATCTTTAATTCTTGATTTAAGCCGTTTTCGATTTTTTTTAATATTTCTAAGTAATTTTCGATTTCTTTTATTTTTCCAAGCTCAAAATTTATATTTTGATTTGTTCTTACAAAATTCTGAAAGACTTCTTTGACAATAACCATTTCATTGTAAGATAGGGTTAGATTAATTTCTTTGTTTTCCATATAAACCTCCTTGCTTTTTTTAATTTTAGTAATTTTTCTTTTGCATTTTTCAATGTTTTTCTTTATTTCTATAATCTGATATAGAAATACGAAATAAATCATCCTGAGTATTATCAATTATTAGTGTTTTATTATTTTGCTTTTGAGTGTAACTTTCAATATTTATATCATTAGAACGCTTGATAACATAAGAATCTTTTTCGCAAATGATTAATATTCTATGAAAACCAATTATTGTTACAAGTAATGTTAAAAAATCTACTACTGCAATAAATACAGCATATGAAGCACTACCAAAGGAATCATTAAATTCTATAAAACATGATGAGATTATTGATATTACTAGCGAACCTATTATTGAACTAATAATGCCACCAAAATTGTAGCATTCTTTAATAAATTTTTTATTCTGCGTTTCAACCAATATAGTCGAAAGCAGTGATGCTAATATTGTAAAAAATATCCTATATAATTCATTATATGTGGGCTTTATTAAATATTCCGCATTTATTAAAAACACAGACATTAATATTATATAAAGTAATATTAAACCTGTGCTATCTATTTTTAGTTTCACTTTTTTCCTATTTTTTATTTATTTCTTGGATAAAATCTTTTACTAAACCACTAAAGTGAGTTTTTAAAATTTCAATGGTTTTATTTTCACCCATATTTTTAGTGGCATTAATTAACCCAAGAAATAAATCTTGTTGTTCTTGATTTAATTTTTCATATAAATAAACAACATCTTCTACATGAATTTCTTTGATATCGTTTACACTTATATTTATTTCTAGTTTCATTTTTTCTCCTTGATTTTTATTAATGTAGCATACACTATTAACACTTATTTTATTCTTAAATATTAGTGTATTAAATATATTTTTATATTAAATACACTAAACTTTGGATTTATATTTAAGATTATTGTAGAAAATTTCCCCTATTTTCTAGGGGCTTCATGGTTGATATTTGTGGAGCGTTAGAATTGACACTTGATCTGATAAGATCTTATACTCTCATTTTCTACTTCATGATTTGGCACTTGATAACATTCTTTAAAATTATCACCTTTTAAAATCTTAGTGTAAGAGCTTGGAATGGCAAAATGCTTCATAATTCATTTTAATTCTCCGATTTATAATTTATGAAATTGCGTGAAATAAATACCAGTAGCTTTTAAATCTTTTTTTATTTGATTAGAAATAAGATGATAAACAACTTCAAAATCTGTTTTTTTCCAAAAATATCTACTATAATCTACTAAACAACTGCCTGTTATAATTTTATCCTCTTTATTTGCCTTATAACTACAAAAATAATAAACCTTGACTTTAAATAAATCTAATATTTTCATTTTAGTAACTCCTGATTATAAAAATACTCATACTCTTCTTTACAAAAAGAGCCGAAAAATAAAAAGCATAAATAGTTTAATTCTTTAATCTTGTTTTGCTTTAAAAGTTCAAAAAATTTCTCTTTGCTTAATTCTTCTTCTTTTTCGCCACCTTGCGTAAAATAAGGAATGATTTCTATATCATGTTTAATAAAAAAATCAGGCATTACAAATTCTCTTTTTTCAAAATCAATCTTAATGCTTTGCTCTATTAATTTTTTAAATAATGGTGTTTTTTTAAATAAGTCCATTGTTTTAAAAATATCAATGTTTTTGTATTCTTGAAAGTGCTTTTTTGGCAAAAAAACTCTAAGACTTATCATCTCAGTTTCATTTTTTTGATTGAGATCGCACCCAAACAAAAACCTAATTCCGACATTATATTTTTTAAAATATTCTTCTTTGCTCATTGTTTGAAATTTTTTATAATTCATTTTCTATAAATCCTTTATAAACTGCCCAAAATTTCATTTTTAAAAATGCAAATTAAAGCGATAATTGCTATAAAAATTGCATAAGAAAATATTTCTTTTTTAATTAATTTTTCTTCAGTCATTTTTGTATCTCCTTTAACCATTCTTTATCTATTTTTCCACACACAAGATAAAACATACAATCTTTAATTGAGAAACCATAAGCTAATTGAGCATAAGCAAAAAATATAGATATAGCTGTCATTAAATCAACTAGAAATAAAACTGTTCCCATATAAGATAGATCCGCATTAAATACCAATATTAAAAAAAGTAGAGTTCTTAAATTAATAAAAATCGCGTGAATTTTTGTGTAACTTAATAGTTTGTATATTGTATTTCTAGCATTAAATAAAAATCCACACATTAGTTTGTTTAGTCCAACAAGAAAAAATAAAAGTCCTATTGAAATCATTTTCACTCCTTAACCTTCAACTTCTTCTTTTTCTCTAGACATTTCATAAATTGCCACTGGTGCGATAAGAGAAGAAGAAAGAATTAAGAAAATAACAAACATTGCTTCACTATTAAGGTAATCAACACTCAATTTGGCGTCAGAATAATGAAAAAATAAAAAAAGTAATGGAATAACAGTTAATAAATACACTAAAACACCCTTTATCCCCCTTTTTTCCAAGAAGCTTATTACAATAAAAACGAAAAACATACTTATAGGCAAAATGAGCATATAATAAGCAGGATTTACTGATAAGAAAAAGTTTTTTAAATTATCAAAAACTAACAAAAAATCTTTTCCAAAAAAATAAATCAAAGCAATAATGCTTATATAAATAGCATAGACTAAAATATTTTTTTTATTTAATAAGTTCATTTTTTACTCCTGATATTTTTTTAATTGTTAAATTCATAATCTTTACTTCTTATATTTTAATAAATTAGTCTTATTGTGTATATTTCCAATGACTTCGATATCTTTCATATCATTAATTTTTGAAAATAAATACAATGAAAACCTATCGTTTTCAGTTCTATTATATAGTTCAAACTTTTCTAAATCAGCTATTCTAAATATCTCAAAGATATTAATATCCTTGTTTATAGTTACAAAATAAAAAAGAGTTGTTCCTTGAAATGTTATGTAAGATACAATATCACCTTCATAGATCTTTTTACCATTTTTATCATAAAGTCCTGTAAATAATTCTATCTCTAAATTAGAATTATCTAAATCATCTAATTCAAATTCATAATCGTAACAATCTTGACTCCTATTTAAGCATTTAATATGGTCATTGATTTTGTGTATATAAACACCGCCTTTAATATTGTTTATATATTTCTTACCATCCCAAATTCTAAAATCAAAATCTTGTAGTCTCATTGTTTCTCCTTGTTAGTTTCATTAGCAATTGTCTTTTTTGTCTTTAAAGAGTATATATCATTAACACTTATTTTATTCTTAAATATTAGTGTAATATATATATTTTTATATTAAATCCGCTAAATAAAATTTTTTATTTTTATTTTACTTTAAGCTTTGGACTTAGGGCAAATGAAATTGGTATTACTCTTTGCGGCTAAAATTGAACATCATTCCACCGCTTTTTTTCTGAGCCTTATTATCATTTTTAGGCTCATTTATATTAGTTTGAACATTGTTTTCTTTTGAAATTTTAGATTGTAAATTATTCTCTTCAGAGTTTTTCTCTTGCTGTTTTACCTTATTTATTCTTCTTGTCTTGGTAATTCCATGAAAAAAGAATTCTACTTTAGGTTTTTTTAAAGAATATTCTAAAATAGCTTGTTCGATAAACATACTCCTAACGCCCTTCGGTAATTGCTCTAAAATCGAAGCAACTTTTTCATCATTCATAAAAAAAGTTACTCTTGTTGATTTATTTTCATTATCTTTCATTGTTTCTCCTTAATTCTTTTTTCTAAAAGCTCAATTTTTTTAATATTTAATTCCAAGATTTTAATATTTAATTCTAATGTTTTTTTGTTTTGTTCTAAAAGCTCAACTTGTGCTTTTTGATATTTATAGTTAAAAAACATCAGAATGAAAAATAATATAAAAAGTAAAACTAAGATGATATTTAACATTTTATAACCTGCAACTTTCATAATCAGCTTTATACCATTTTCTAATATAATAATCTTCATAATCTCCATTATTATCTTCGATTTTTATGCACCAAAAATCACTACCTTCTTTGTCTAAAAAATATTTATTTGGCACATTTGTTAATTTAAAATCATTAATTGCTAAATCAAAAGCCTCTCTTTCACAATAAGCTCCTATTTTTTCGACAAATCTATTTAATCTCTCATCATAAAACCCTGTACGACTTTCAATCTCTTTAATTTTTTCTAGCATACATTTATAGAAGTCAAAACCTAAGTTTTTAACTAAAATCTCTATCTCAACAATTAATAAATATTCAAAATCTTCATCTTTGCTATTATTATAAACTGTCTTATTATTGTGTTCTGTAAAATAGCTTGTAAAATGGTCAATCAAATGAATCATACCTGCTCTTTTTATATTTGAAATTTCTCCAAATTTTAATTCAAAAGCATTAAAGAAAAATACTGCAATATCACACAAAGCTTCAACTCTTTCTAAGTCATCTTTTGCTCTAAAATACTCGCTTACTTTTTCAAAAACATTACCTAAAAATTCTGCTTGCTGATTTTCATAAGTTGAGTGTCTTTCTTCACGCCATTTAGATAATCTTTCTTTAATTTTGTTAAATTGTATTTCTGTCATTTTTTATTATCCTTATACTTTAAAAAATCCGTCTAAGTCTAAATTGCCTTTTTTATCTCTTAAGATAAAACCTAAAGAATATATAGGTCTTGCATATTCTATTTTATAAGAGTCTTCATTTTCTTTCATATCATTATAATTTAATCGTCTAAGTGTAACTTTTATATTTTCTTCATCTTCAACTTTAACCTCCCAAAACCAAAAAATCCTATCATCTAAAATATTCATAAAATCTTTTAAATCTTCTTCAAGTATATATTCCCTACAAAACTTTTCGCAATGTAATGTATCAACGCTTCTAAAAAGATATTGTTTAGTTTCTAATTTAGATTCTACGAATTTATAAACTTTTCCATAGTAATACTTATTGCTTTTATTAACACAGACATAATAATCCCCTTGTGTTAAGCTATATTTTAATTCTTCTCTAGGCTTAACCCTATAATCACAAGATAACCAATTCCATTGTGGTTCCTTTACATCATGCCAATCAGAATTTGTATCTTTAACCTGAACTTGTTTACCGTTTTTGAAAGCTTCCATAACTTCTATTTTTTCTTTTAAAGTTTTCATTTTAATAACTCCTTGTTTTCGTGGATATTGCCTATTATTTCGGTATCATATCCTTCATCTTTAACTAAATAAATTAAAGAGCCTATGTAATCTCTACTTTTACTCTCAAGATAAAAAGTCCCTTCTTTATGAATGCTAACTTTTGCCAAAAAGCAATCGTATGGACTTTTAGTTTTAACAATATCCCCTTCATAAATCTTATTTCCGTTCTTATCATAAAGTCCAGTGAAAAGCTCTATTTCACAATCTTCTTTAAACTCGGACAACCTTGTTTTGGCTTCTTCACCATAAACATATTTTGTTTGGCATTTGCAATCCTTATTGCCACAACCCTTGTGATGTTTATCCCATATCCTAAAATCAAAATTTTGTAGTTTCATTATCTCTCCATACCCTATAACAATACTAACTTTATAAGTTCGCTAATTTCCATTGTTTACCCTCTTCTAACAGTTCTGGATTTTCGTGAATATTGCCAACAACACTCATGTTTTTATCTGAAACAAGCATTTTTAACAAATTGATACCACCAGAATTTCTTTTTCTGTAAAGGTTTCCATTATAGTCTTTACCATAAAGGATTATTTCAGACATTTTATAAGTGTCATCTCTAGTAATATAAAAAATCTCTTCAGTCAGTTCATTCATGAGAATATCATTTTCATAGATTTTATTTCCATTTTTATCAAAATAGCCTGTAAATAATTCTATGGAAAACGCATTTTCATTATTAAAATATTCCTTATTTTTCCAATCATATGGGTTATCTACTGAAAATCCTACGTGGTCATAATTCTCTATGATACGATTACAGTTACTAGCATCGTTATGTTCGGTATTTTCAATATATAAACCGTGCGGTGTTTTAATATACTTCTTTTCAATATTATCCCAAATTCTAAAATCAAAATCTTTTAATTTCATTCTCGCTCCTTAAAAATTTCTCAACATCTTCAAATGCTTTAACAATAAGCTTTTTTTCATGAAAGAAATTTCTTTCATGTGGCTTGTTTTTATAAATTGCATAAACTTTTTTAAGATCTTCTTTGTTTATGTAATTTTTCCAATTTATCTTCTCAATTTTTATTTCATTCTGTTTTGCAAAATCGCAAAAACAAGTCCTTCTTTCGCTAAATGGTATGATTTTTACAATCGCAATATAGTCATCAGTATTAAAAGTTTTCATATATTCTCTTCTGCATTATAATATGTGCCTAAAGTGATTCATGCGTTGAATATCCTAATAAGGAAATTCAACTTTTTCTTCACGCTTTGCTTCTATTCTATTCTCGCCTTCTTCAATGTGTCCATTAAAAAAAGTATAGAAAAATACTTCATCTCTCCATAACATTGTAAGAGCAGCTTCAATAGCTTTTTCTTGCATGTTTTTTGGAACTCTTTGCCATTTTTTATAAGCATTTTCATTCATTGGAACTTCTACATTTTTAATTTCTTGATTCATTTTTCTCTCCTTTGTTAAAATTATTGTTGATATTGTTGTGAATTTCTCTATCTTTAAAAAACTCTTCCCTAGCTTTTTTAACTTCATTTTTAATCTTGTTTTCAAAATAAAAAAGATAGTTTAAACAAGTTTCACCTGTATAATTATTCTCATAGCATAAATTAAAACCAAAAGTATTAGGTATAGAACTAAATTGTTCTTTGATTTTATCTTTAAATCTTGGTTCTATTTTGTTTTCTATAGTTTGTATATAGTTTTGAACAGCTTCTTTTTTGGCGCTATTTGTTTCATAAGAAAAAAAGTTATAAAGCTTATAACTTACAAAAAACCAAATAAACAACACTAAGTGTATCAAAACTAATGTGGTTTTAAAGTTTATATTTTCACTATACCGTTTTGTCATGAATATCACTAAGCTCGCTAAAGCCATTAAAGACAAAATAATAATAAAATAATCAATATTTATATCAAGTATTAAAGAAAACATTATTTATCTCCTATATATTAGTTTTCAAAAGCGCCTTTATAATAACCTCTAACATTTGAAAATTCATGCGGACTAGGCGCTAAAATAATATTTGGGTGCGTTTCTTTTATATATTCTTGATCTAAGAAATAAGCGCCGCCTCCGCCTATAATAACACCATCAGAACGCACCATCAAATCACCACACTTATTAGCAAATTCATCTAATACAAAATCAATATATCTTTCAGTCATGGATTTAATTTCATCTTTAAAATCAATTACTTTACCAGCGATTTTAACTTCCTTATTTAAGAATACTTTCTTAGCTTCTTGCTCACTAAAATCTACTCTAAACTCTCTTGTTAATATTTTTTGTAAATCTACTATAATACGATTTGCTCCGCCTTGATTTGCAAAACAAAGATCTGATCTTGGTTCTTTATCTTCAAAAACCAAAAAGTCTAAAGTGTTGTAGCCAATATCAATCACACCCACAAGACTATCTTCATGATTTGGATATTCTAAAAATATACCCTGCCCTTGTGCAAATAAAAATACACTTGGTTCAAGATGAATTTTATTAATTGTAAAATTTTCTATCACTTCTTTAAAATCATTTGCGCTATGATAATTTAAAATAGAAAGCCCTGTTGCTATTTCAATAGGTTGTGATAAATCTGCTCCTGCTTGATTAAGAGCATGAAAAACTAACAAAGGAGAGTATTTATTTAAAAAATTAAAACCCCTAGTTGCTATAGCATTTGTAATTGCTTTTTCCCCTACTCTATATTGAGTTCCATTATAGGTATATATATCTGTTTTTGTTTCAGATAAATCTACTTGAGCTTGTCTCACCTCAGAAACAGCTGATGGAAATTTTAAAGTTTTTCCATTGAAAAATACTTTTGTATCTCCATATCCTATATCAATGGCAATTTTTTGTGTTGACATTATTTACTCCTTTTTTGGTAAAAAATTGTTTTTTATCTTATATATAATTATATTACATATTTTTTAAATTTTGTAATAAATATATAATATAATTGTATAAAAAGAAACATAAAATAAACATAAAAAACAACTTAATTACACTTTTTTTTGAAATAAATCACACTTTATTTACAACTTAACTACAACTTAACTACAACTTGAGTGCAACTTAACTACAACTTCACTACACTTTTATTACAACTTGAGTGCAAAAAAACGCTACTTGATAAACTGCACTTTATTTACAACTTAACTACAACTTAACTACAACTTGAGTGCAACTTTATTACAATTATTTTCAACTTAACTACAACTTGAGTTCAACTTTATTACACTTTCACTACACTTTAACTACAAAAATGTGAAAATTTGCATGTTTTTTGAAGTAAAAGTGTAGTTAATATGTAGTTAATGTTATTTTTACTATAACTTGAGTGCAACTTTATTACAACTTAACTACAAAAAAGAGTTTGTTTAAAATACTATTTTATAGGGTTTTTAATATTAATTTAATTTTTATTGTTGAAAAAAATATACTAAAAAGTGTAATAAAAAAATAAAATATCAATATTTAGGGCTTATTATGCTAAAATCCTTATTTTTAGGCTCTTTTGCTTTTTTAAAAAAAATGTAAAAAGTTGAGCCAATGGGCATAATGCAATAATATAGCCTAAATATAGGCGTTTAAATCTTATTGTTGTAGGCAAATTATGCTAATGTTTTACCGACATTTTGCGATTTGTAAAAAGCTTTTAAAATATCTATTTTGTAGGTTTTTAAGCATTATTGATAATCGAGTTATTGTGTAAGATTTTTGGCAAAAATAGACTTTAGAGCTAAAAACTACAAAATTTTCTTCATGGCGTGTATTTTTGATTGTGCTTGATTTATAGCGATAAATATGAGAGCTAGGGCTTATTTTAGAAGTTCTTGCGAATTTTCAAAAATGCTTTGCAGTTTTGAAATGGACTGTGGTTTTTGTAGGTTTTTTTATGTTTTTTTGATTGCAAGTGTGTATCTTGAATGGATATAGGGTTTAAAATGACAGAATTAGCCTTTAAAAGGCTAAAATGATTTTTTTAATGGTTTTTATCGTTTTAGGGTTATTTTTTTGATTTTTGGGTGTTTTTTGAAAGAATATCGATTAGTGTTTCAAAATCTTGGATTTCTGATTTGGTGATTTTGAATTTGTCTTTGAGGGTTAGGAATTGATAGGCTGAAACTATATCAAGCTTTGGGTATTTGGCTTGTAAATCGATAATGCTCTCATGGTTTTTAACTCTTTTTAGTTTGGCAATAAAAGTGTTTTTTGTTTTTTT
>NZ_MJWQ01000070.1:0-613 GCF_001762325.1 Campylobacter sp. BCW_6871
CCTATTTCCATAGAAAACTTAATACAATTAGGTTTTATCAAACAAATATAATAATAAAGGATAAAAAATGACAAGAGAACAAGCAGAATTAATTATAGAAGAAGAAAAGTTAATCTATGTAACTTGGCGTGATTATGATAATACATCTGGGGAATATCATTTTACAATTTGGTTTAATCCTAATAATAATAAATACGAAGCTGTTTATATTGGAGAAAGGGGCGGTGTTGAATTTGAGTATTCTTTTGATAGTGAAAAAGAAGCAATTGATAAAATGTTGCAGATGAATTATGAACAAAAATATTTTAGCGTAAATGAAGACTATTCAATGCAAAATAGAAAAGAAGTAGCACTAAGAATCATNNAAGAAGAAAAGTTAGAAGTGATTTGGTATGATGAAGCACTTAAACCTTTATGTGCAGGTATTAAACATGATAAACAAAGAGATAAATATATATCTTTTATCACTAATGCCAAAGCAGAGCTTATAGAATGGAAAAGTATTGAATTTGATGGGGATAGATACAGTAAAACATTTGAAAGAATGTTAAATGATGAAAGTAAAGCCCTTTATGCTCTTATCAATCGTGCTAGAATGATTAAACAAAATAGA
>NZ_MJWQ01000070.1:663-1166 GCF_001762325.1 Campylobacter sp. BCW_6871
TAAAATTCCACCCAAACCAAGAGAAGTCACTCTAAAAAAAGGGATGAAACTGGACAGATATGGAGATAATTCAGGTAGCTTTGTTTGCCCTTTTAAGGAGAAAAAAGGAGCAATACCTTATGAAAAAAGATCATTGCCTTATGAAGATAATGAAGCCATGCAAAAAACCTATAAAAGATATGAAGTATTAGAAGATATTAATATGGAGAGTATGTTAAGAAAAAAAGATATATGTCAAAATGAAAGCTTAAAAAATAAAATTGAACAATCAATGAAAAAAAACGAATTCCATTCTCCGAAGATAGGAAGAATATCTCCATGCTTTGAACAAGAAGGTGGAGGAACACAGATTAAGCTTCCTATTTCCATAGAAGACTTAATACAATTGGGCTTTATCAAACAAATATAATAATAAAGGATAGAAAATGACAAGAGAACAAGCAGAACTAATTATAAAAGAAGAAAAGTTGATTGATACAGATTGGTATCCTTCTTATAAACAT
>NZ_MJWQ01000070.1:1216-2350 GCF_001762325.1 Campylobacter sp. BCW_6871
TGGTTTGATTCTGATAATAATAAATACGAAGCTGTTTATATTGGAGAAAGGGGCGGTGTTGAACTTGAGTATTCTTTTGATAGTGAAAAAGAAGCAATTGATAAAATGTTAAAAATGAATTATAAGCAAAAAAAATACGATGGAAAAGACATTAAAGAATATCTAACAAAAGAAGTAGCACTAAGAATCATCAAAGAAGAAAAGTTAGAAGTGATTTGGTATGATGAAGCACTTAAACCTTTATGTGCAGGTATCAAACATGATAAACAAAGAGATAAATACATTTCTTTTATCACTAATGCTAAAGCAAAAATTATAGAATGGAAAAGTATTGAGTTTGATGGGGATGAAGAATTTGAAGGAGAAATATATAATGATGAAGATATAGCCCTTTATGCTCTTATCAATCGTGCCAGAATGATTAAACAAAATAGAATCAGTTTTGTGTAAATGTTTTCCTTATGATTTGATTTAATCTTAGTGGGTTTAAAACCCACAAGGCTTTTCATGGCTAGAAAAAGAACAATCCTTATTCCTAGAATAAAAGATATTAATATAAGTTCTGATACTTCTTGTATGCATCCTATATTAGAAGATAATACTTTAGTATGCTTACATGGAGGTAGAGTTAAGTTAAAAGCAAAAAAAGCTAAAAGAATAAAATCAGACAATGTTCCTATTATGCTTAATAATGAAATACAAGGAGCTAGTATAAGTGGATGTTTAAATCCACCTATACTAGGAGGACCTTGTACTAAAGTAGCTATGGTATTTGCTTATACTTATTCAGATCATAAAGTTAATAATAAACATTCTGTTTTACAAATGGGTTTAATAGGAATGAGTATAAAAGGTTATCCTATATTTGCTATACCTAAAAAGAATAAAATTAAATTTGCTTTAGCTAAAATACAAGCTAGTCCTCTTGCTAAGATTAAGTATGATAGGATAAGATGGCAAGGGATAGGAGATAAATTAGGAGCGGCACAAAAAAGCAAAGAGAAAGCAAAAATGCTTTTATATTTGGAAAATGAAAATAAAAAAGGTAAGGTAAGTGATAAAGAAGTTCATCTTTATAAACATAATGGAATATGGCCTAAAGATACTCCAAAACCTAGAAGTCCTGATTATATT
>NZ_MJWQ01000071.1:0-2851 GCF_001762325.1 Campylobacter sp. BCW_6871
ACTCATCAGTTCTAAAAAATAAATTCTAGAAAATTGAAAGAAAGGTTTGTTAGAACAAAAATTAGAAAAAAATTCTATATCTAAAGAACTAGTTTCTAAAATCATCAATCTTGAATTTTGTAATTCATTTGAAAAATCTAAGATATGAAACATCATCCAAATGATCTCTATATCTTTTTCAAAAACAACAATATGTTGATGATTTTTATTTTGTAATAAAGCTTTAAATAAAATTCCATTTCCAAAACCATAAAAATACAATACAGGATAAAGTAGGTATTTGTCATTGTAAGTATTTAGCATAGAGTTTAATTCATTTATAACATTTTCATAAAGAAAAGTATTATCATTCGTATCTTTTAGATTGATATCAAGATTATCTTTACCTAAGATAAGTTCAAATTTGCTAGACTTGATTTCTTTTAAACTTTCTTTTAAAAGAATATTACCTAAAGCTTCAATATTTTTGTTAAAGAGCTCTTTTTGGGTAGGAGTGAAGGTCATTGGAAATCCTAATTATTTTTTGACTATATCGTCAAAATTCCAATTTTCTAAACTTTTTTCTATGGTTTGGTTTTGAGTGTCAAGGTATCCTAAACCTTGTATAAACCAATTGTGTTGTATTTTTAAAAAATCTATCAAATTTTCTTTTTGCTTGTTTGCATTTAAAACTTCAAATTTTAAAATTTCACATTCATTATGAAAATAAATTGCTCGAGTAAGTTCGTTAAAAAATTTGAGTTTTTTAAATTCTTTAAAAAGATTTAAAAGATCATTTTTGATTTTTTCAAGAGTGTGAAAATCATCTTTGTTTTTTTCTAAAGTATATCTGAGTTTTTGAAGTTGAGTTTGAGCTTTTTTGATAAATTCTTTGGATTCTAAAATATTTTTTTGGAGATATTTTTTTGTTTTTTCTAATTTTTCTTTGGCTTGTTTTTTATCTAAAATTTTTGGAAAATCAAAAGGTTTGTTTAAATCCTTATCAAGTAAATTCTCACAAGCCCAAAGAAAAGGTTTTTCTATAGTTCCTTCTATCCTTGCTCCACCTTCGGTGCAATTGTAAGTGTTGATATGAAGTTTTTCTTTTGTCCAAAAAATATCTTTTTCAAAGGCTTGACGAAATAAATTCCAAGTAAGTTGTGTTCTTACTTTGCCTTTTCCGCCATAAGCTAAGGTATAGCTTTCCCCTCTGATTTCTTCACCTTGGTTGCCATGAATGTGTTCTTTAGGATGAGAACTTCCATCTTCACTATAAGCAAGATCTTGTCCTATAAAAATGATATTTTCAAATCTTAAAGCTCCTGCTAGTTCATAGATCATATTTGAAACACTGTGTCCTACTCCAAGATATCCATATTCATCAAGTTTTAAGCTGGCTGCAAAATTTAAAGGGCGATGCACAAGCATATAAGTTCTTTGATCTTTTTCCAAAAAATCCAATACTTCTTTGTGAACCACAGAAGCAAGTATGAAAAGTATGCCTTTGTTAAAATCGCCAAAATCATTATCAAAACATTTAGAAACTATATCATCACGCTCTAGCATGCAAACATAATCAGGCTTTATACCGTATTTTCCAAGGATAACATAAGCACTATCCGCACAAAAAATCGTAGCTTTATTAGCATACTTTTTTAATAAAGGTAATTGTTTGGTTAAACTTGGTCCTGTAGAAACAATGATAGCATTTTTAACTTTAGTCCTTCTTTCTTTAAGAAATTCTTGAAAAATTCCATGATTTAACATTTTAGGAAGATTATCTAAAGTATGCTTGATCCCCACTAAAGAATCATGTGGATCATTGCCTTTGTTTAAAACAATAAAGCGTATCATTTCCATGAGTTGGGTGTTTGTATTTTGTATTTGTGTACTTTGGAATTTTTGATAAAAATCACTATGGATAAAAAGATTAAAAATTTTTACACTTTTTTGAATGATTTCATAGTTAAAAAGTGTGCTAAGTTGTGCGGTATTTAGCGTTTGAGTGTAAAAAAGTATGAGTTTTTCATTTTTTAAGGCTTCACTAAAGTCAAATAAATGAAAAGCAAGGGCTAAAATTTCTAAATTATCTTCAAAAACAACAATATGTTGATGATTTTTATTTTCACATAAACTTTTATAAAGCATTCCATTTCCAAAACCATAAAAAAATAAAATAGGATATTTTGCGTATTCACTTTGAAAAAGGCTAAGATTTTCTAAAAGCTCTTGATTGGGATTTTGATAAAGTAAGATTTCATCTTTTGTAAAATTGATTCCATTTTCATTTTGAATAAGTTTCAAAGTTATATTTTTAAGTGATCTTAATCTATAAGCTAGAGTTTCATCAACTTCAAATAAAGCTTGAGTATTTTTTAAAAAAAGCTCTTCTCTCACCTTCTCACCCTTTCCATCGATTTATATAATTTTCTTTCTTTAAGTTTTTCTTCTAAAGGAAGTATATTTTTAATCAAAGCACTTTCTTGTGCTTTGATATGTCCATAAACTAATTCCATAAATTCTAAGTGTTCTTTTACCCAAAGAATACTTTTATTAAAAGCATCTTCTTTGGTTTTAGGATTTAAAACATAAATTCTAGCAAGATTAAGTTCAAATTGAGTTAGTAAGGGGCCTAAAATTTGTATCAAATCTTTTTGAGTATTGTAAAGTTCATCGATTTGAGTTTTGATTTTATCTATATCTTTAATGATCTCTTTGATAAGGGTTTCATTTTCTTGAGAATTTTGCAATACAATAAAAGAGTTTTTTATTTTATCATAGCTTTTAATAAATTTATCATTAAAATCTTTACAATGTTTAATACTTTGATAAACTTTATAATAAGCCTTAAGTAAAAACTCATTTTGTTTAT
>NZ_MJWQ01000071.1:2901-3949 GCF_001762325.1 Campylobacter sp. BCW_6871
CCTTAAGTAAAAACTCATTTTGTTTATTTAAACTTAAAGGTTCTAATTTTTCAAAAGGTTTATCTAAATCTTTATGAAGTAAATTTTCACAAGCCCAAAGAAAAGGTTTTTCTATAGTTCCTTCTATCCTTGCTCCACCTTCGGTACAGTTGTAAATTTTAGTATCTAAATATTTTTGTATTTTTTGTACATCTTGTTCTAAATTTTGCTTAAACATGAGCCAGACATGATGAGTTTTAACTTTCCCTTTTTTGCCATAAGCAAGAGTGTAAAGGTGTGGATACTTTTTACTTTCATAGGTTGCTGAGTTTTGATAATCATCAGGATGAGAATTGCCATTTTCAGCATAAGCTAAATCTTGTCCTATAAAAATGATTTTTTTATGATTTAAATGCAAGGAAAGATAACAAGCCATATGTGCAACACTAAATCCCATGTTAAAATATCCAAAATAATCTAATTTTAAATATTCTATAAAGCTTGCATAGGTTGAAACTAGGGTAAAATTATCGGTTTTTTTGTTTAGATAGTGTATAGCATTAGGGTGCACTACAGATTTGATAATAAAACAAACATCCCTATCAAATTCCCCAAAATCATGATTAAAAAATTCTGCTGTAATGGCTTTTCTTTCAAGCATACAAACATAATCAGGCTTTATACCATGCTTAGCTAAAATAGGATAAGAAGAATCTGCACAAAAAATCGTAGCTTTATTAGCATACTTTTTTAATAAAGGTAATTGTTTGGTTAAACTTGGTCCTGTAGAAACAATAATAGCTGTATCACTTAAATTCTTTCTTTTAGAAAGTAATTCTGTATAACTAGGATGAGTGATCATTTGAGGAAGATTATAAACAAATTGTTCTATGCCTTGAAGGGCATCAAGTGAATCATTACCATGAGAAATAATAGAATCTTTAAAATGCTGCACTAGCTTTTTATTTAACTCCAAAACATCCTCATGAAATTTTTCATAATAATTACTCATCAGTTCTAAAAAATAAATTCTAGAAAATTGAAAGAAAGGTTTGTTAGAACAAAAATT
>NZ_MJWQ01000072.1:0-708 GCF_001762325.1 Campylobacter sp. BCW_6871
GTAAATGAACCCTTAGGAAATAAACTTTTAAATTTCATACAAAATAAAACTTGTTCTCGTTTTAATATAGATGAAAATTTAAATATCTTTGATAAAACTCATAATGTTTTCATGTATGAAAACTTAGAAGAAGAATTAAATTTTTTCTATCAAAGTATTTTAGAAAAAACTCCTAGATATCCTTTTATATGTATTTATGGTATAGGCAATGCTTTGCTTATTAAAAATTTAGCTAAACACTATAAACATCTTTTTGTATTTGAAAGTGAAATAGAACTTTTTATCCTGGCTTTAAGTACACTGGATTTGAGTGAAGAGCTTTGTAGTGGAAAAATTTATCTTGTGGATATCGAAGAAGAAAGAGTAGATATTCAACTGCTTATACTTTTTGATATGAAAGATATGTTTGAGTACTTAAGTTTGTATGAAATGTTTGTGAATAATGTTTATTATAAAAAGTTTTATGAGGATATCTGGTATAAAGCAGATGAGCTTTGCGAGAAAAATATAAAAGTTGTGATAAGAAATTTAGGTTCTAATTCTGATCTTTCTTTTGAGTGCTATTCTCATCTTTTACAAAACATCCCTTCTATGCTTGAAAGCATTCCTTTTCAAAGAATCTTAAATGAAAGAAAAAACAAATTTGAAAATGCTATAGTAGTTTCTGCAGGACCTAGTTTAGCTAAACAACTTTCTTTACTTAAAGCT
>NZ_MJWQ01000072.1:758-1619 GCF_001762325.1 Campylobacter sp. BCW_6871
CAAGATAAAGCAGTGATTTTTTGTGCTGATGGGGCTTTAAGTATGCTTGAAAAAGAAGGCATAGTGCCTGATTATGTTACGAATTTAGATTTTACTGATCTAGCAATGAAATTTTTTCAAAATAAAGAAAATAAAACTTCTTTAAATATACTTTCATGTGTCACGCATCCTAATTTGGTTTATTCACTAGATAATAAAAGTGTGATTTTAAGAGATGATCCTTTATACCAACGCTTCAATCTTAACGACTTTGGTTATATTGATACAGGTACTCATGTAAGTCATTTCTCTTATACCTTAGCTTTAGCTTTAGGATTTAAAAATATTATTATGATAGGACAAGATTTAGCCTTTGATGAAGAAGGAAATTCACACTCAAAAGGTTTTGATTTTGGGGAGAAATTTAGCGGTGAAGAAAATATAGACAAACTTAAAGTCCCCGCCTATGCAGGTAAAGGTGAAGTTTTAACTCATATAACTTGGAATGATTATCGCATAAAACTTGAATATCTTTTTGCTTGTAACAGTAAAGAAGCTAAATTTTACAATGCCACTGAAGGTGGAGCAAGGATTAATTTTACTGAAGAACTTTCCTTTAAAGAATGTTGTGAAAAACTCCTTACAAAAGAAAAACCTAAATTTGAACTTCCAAAAAGTTTAACTAAAAATAGAAGTGATAAACTCCTAGTTAAATTCAAAGAAAAAATACAAAAAGATCAAGATAATGCTAAAAGATTTTTAGACGATGCTTTAGCTTTAAAACAAATTTTAGAAAACATACTCAGTAAAGATTTTATTTTACCTTTGGAATTTTTAGAAAAAGTTTATCAAAATATAGAAAATTTCAATCACTCTTTAGAT
>NZ_MJWQ01000073.1:0-3118 GCF_001762325.1 Campylobacter sp. BCW_6871
AAACCACAAAATTACATCTTAATTTTAATAAAATAGAGAATCTAAGGAGATAACCCATGACATATATATTACTTCTTATTATAATTTCTACTATTCTTTCTTATCTTATATTAAAATTTATTTATAAAATCATCTTTAAATCTACAAAAAGCGTTTCAAAGTTTTTAGTCTTTCTTGGAAGTATAGGCTTAATTATCTTTTATTATACTCCTTATTCTTATTATTTAGAGCCTAGTTATTGGCAATTTAGGAATATGTGTAAGTTAAATGAACTTCCTAAAGTATAATAAGATTCTAGGGTATTTTGATAAAAAGTTAGGCGGCATAGATGATTTTCGACATGTAAAAAAATATAGTAGGATAGAAATGTGGCTTTATATATTACGATGATACTTCAAAACTCCTTCAAATTTTCAAGAAAAGATAGAGATGGATAATATTGTACTAAAAACAAAAAATATGCAAATGTCTTTACACAAGATTGTTGATATGCATATAAGTCCATATTGGAATACTAGAAGGTATGTGTTAGAAGGCAATGAGGGTAATATGAATTTTGAGTTTATAGAGGATGGGCTCGCTTGTGGTAATCTTTATCAATAATAATATAAGGAATAAATCAACAATTTAAAAGATTATACAGAATTTGTGTAAGCTAGTTATTTTAATTTTGTTTATACTGAAGGACAAAAAGCTTTAGGATTTAAAATATCTAAAACTAGATTTTTTAAAGATAAGAGTGAATTAGAAAAATTGGACTATTTTAAAGCATTACATGATGAATATAATGGATATTTGGTTATAGATGATTCTTTATTTTTTATGTGAAACTAAATGGAGATTTTAGAGAATTACAAGCTAGAAATTTTTCTCAAAGATATGAGATTAAATTTCATCAGCCCAACACTACAAATTGTCTTATGAAAAAACAGAGAAAATTAAGAGGAGTTAATAAATGCTAGAATTCTTTGTTAATCTTTTAATATTTATTCTTATATTTTTCTTTTTTGTTTTTATATTTTCTATTATTTTATATTTTATCTTTAAAATTTTTTATAAATTAAAAAATAAAACAAAAACTATAAATTTTAAAACAATATTTAAAAAACTTACTTTATTTCTTTTGCCTGTATATCTTTTATTATTCTTAACAGGAGGCTGTTCTTATAAATATATGGATCCGCAGTATTATGAGTTTAAGAGCTTGTGTAAAGATATAGATAATAAAGTAATAATTTACAATAAAGCTTATTGGGAATTGTATAGCGATTTTACAAAAAAAAGCCTTCTATAGAAAAACGAGTTAAGGATGATGGTTATGAATATTTTTATTATGAAAAACTTAATGAAACATTTACTTATTATGATATAAAAGATACGATAAAATCCGAGAAACGAAATGGCAATATTATAACCATAGTATATGATAAAAAATATAAAAAAATGCCCAAGCCTTTTGCTACATATATAAGATATAAATATGAAAATGATGGTGTATTCTTAAGAGGCGATGAGGGCTCTGGATTATATTTTAGATATGAAGAAGTATTCACTTGTAGCTATTTTGATAATTTTAAGTAAGGATATAAATGAGCAAAAACATTAAAACACAAGAAGCTAAATTAGACTTAATCACTAAATTTCTAGACTATGCTAATTGTGCAGATGCTAGTTATGCTTTATTAGATCCAGTTTTTACAGGTGTTATTATTGATAAACAAGAAAAGGAATTAGAAAAAGATTTAGATACCCAAAGACTAGGTGATAAACATAATAATCAAAATTCTACCTATGCAAGAGCTATACAAGCTCGTTTTGAACAAAATAAAATAGTTAAAATAGAACCTAAATATTGTATTTCTCTTATAAATACTTGTTTTGATAGTAAAGAAATAACATTGGATAATGATATTAGTAGGGTGGGGTTAAATGATACACTTAGTAAAAGAATCATTGATTTTATAAATAGATTTAAACTTTTAAAACATTAGTCTAACACTTTAAGTGGCTTTAGTGCTATTTTGTTTGAAGATGCTAAAGATAATAATCAAAGTAATATAGGATAAAAATATATGAAAAACAAGCTCTATCATTATTTTAACAATAAAGAAAATTCAAATGATTTAAAAAAACAATTCTTTAAAAATATAAAACAAGCTTTATTTTATCTTTTTCTTGTCATCTTAACTTTTTATAATATTACTTATTTAACTCTTTTAACCTTTTTCCCTTTTTCTTTCTTTGGATGGATTAGCTTGTTTATACTTTCTACTATATGGGTATATTTATTTTTAAAGCTTGTCTTTTATCTTGTCTTTAAAATTTTTAATATTGATAAAAAAATTAAAAAGTTTTATTTATTTTTACCTTATCCATTATTCATGCTTCTTTGGTTTGGATACTCTTTTGTACCTCTTGAATGGCAAAGTAGTTTTAAAGAATTTGAGAGTTTGTGTGAGAAGGCTGATTCTAAGGCGGTTATTTATGATGCAAAAAATATTATAAGTCTTTGGGATAATTATAAAAAAATAAACAAGGATATTTTATTCAACATAACAGAGCAATATGTAGATTTTAGAATAAAAAAAATTATTATTTTATGGTACTATAAGGACGGCAAAAATACAATACAAGAATATAAAATAGACAATACATACTCTTGGCTTGACATAGGTATGTTTGCTAAATACAAAAGAAAAATGATATGCTATGATATTCGAAAATATAAAGAATTACAAGAAAAAAGAGGCTACTAATGTATGAAAAACAAGCCAAATATATGAAACTTTATAAATATGCTAGAATGTGCTGGGCTAGTTATTTTTATTTTGATTTTTTAAATACTAGAAATATATTTGAGTTAGATTTTAATCAAGAAAAAATTCAAGAAGAAAATTCTCTTAGAGGCTATAGAGAAATAAAGGTAAATTTAGAACATGTTGTCAGTCAAAAACATAAAGATAAAGAAGTATTGATTGATTTAAGACAAGATGATGCTTGGCAATCAAAAATGTTAAATTTCTTTGATGAAAAGACAAATTTTGATAAACTAAATGGAGAATTTGGAGAATTACAGACTAAAAATTTCATTCAAAGATATGAGGTTCAATTTCATCAG
>NZ_MJWQ01000073.1:3168-3570 GCF_001762325.1 Campylobacter sp. BCW_6871
AAGATATGAGGTTCAATTTCATCAGCCTAACACTACAAGTGGCTTTAGTGCTACTTTGTTTTATGATAAAGAAAAAGATGAATTTATAGTAGGATTTAGGGGAACTGAAACTGATAATTTTATTAGCTCGATTCAAGATATAGTTCAAGACATAACTCTATCCCTCAATGGCAATATCCAATCTTCTTTTCTTTTAGAATTTTTAGAACAAGTAAATAAAATAATCAAAAACAAACACAAAAGAATTATATTTGTAGGACATTCATTGGGTGGGTATTTAGCTCAAATGGCTTTGATATATTGCGATATTAAATATAAAGACAAATTATCTTTTAGCCCTAATGAAGTTTATACTTTTAATTCCCCTAGTGTTTATGGTTGGAATTTTCCTAATATAGCTAT
>NZ_MJWQ01000074.1:0-1679 GCF_001762325.1 Campylobacter sp. BCW_6871
AAGTTCTTCATCTTTAAAAGTGCGATTGATGATATAAAAAGAACATACATCAGTGATTTCTGTTGGACCATAAAGGTTGGAAAACAAAGCATTGGGTAAGTGTTTACGCCAAATATTTAGCTGTTTATTGGGCATGATTTCACCACAAAAAAGTATCTTTTTTAAGGCATTTAAACTAAAATTATTCAAAGCTTCAGTATTTGCAAAATAAATCAGCACTGAAGGTACCCAAAATATAGTGCTTACTTTTTCTTTTTCAAGGCATTCTAAAATTTTATTTGGAAAGGCAAAAAGATGATTAGGTAAAAGATGTAAAGTCGCTCCTGATTTTACACTTGAAAAAATATCTAAAATGCTATTGTCAAAATAAAATGGCGCTTGATTGGCTAAAATTTCATTCTCATCAAATTTAAAAGTCTCACATACCCAAAAAGTATAATCAATCACACTCTTATGGGCTATGCTTACTCCTTTAGGAGTGCCTGTACTCCCACTTGTAAAAAGAACATAAAGTAAATTAGTATCTATGTGTTTTTCTTTTGCATTTTTTATTAAACTTTCATCTATATTAAAACTTTCAAAGTCCTCTGTATAAAGCGTAGGCAAATTTAAGTTAAAATTTAAATCTTTTGAAGTGATAAAAAGTTTAGGTTTTAAAACCTCTATGACTTTTTCTACTCTTTCTTTAGGACTTTTTTCATCTAAAAGGGTATAAAAATTTCCACTTAATGCCACTCCAAAAAATGAAATTAAACAATCAATCCCTTTAGACAAGATGATTAAAACAGGAGCTTGTATAGGATTATCATTTCCTAGGTTTCTTAAAATTTCACTGGCTAGTTTTTTAGAAAAAAGATCAAAGTTTTTATAAGTGATTTCTTTTCTTTCCTTGGCAAAAGGTTCTACAAAAGCAGTTTTTTTACTAAATTTGATTAAATTTTTTTCTAAAAAATCGTAGATGTGAGTTGTCATGATTTGCCTTTTTAGTTTTTTGTAATATAATATCGATAAATTAATAAAAAAGGCCTTTATATGCTCATAAACCAAACCTTTGAAATTGATTCTTGTGATGATGTAGAGCTAGGTATTAAAAGAACTAGCAAGCTTGAATACCGCATAAGTTATGATGATAAAAAAGATATTAAAGCTATAGTTTTTGTAATAGGTGGTTATGGTGCAAACCAAAGTATATATTTTTTAGACTCTTATAGAAATTATATTGCTAAAAATTTTGATGTTGTAGCAGTGCATGTTTTTTATCATTGTTTTTGTCAAAGGCGTTCGGATGTTGAGAAATATAGTGCATACAAATATTTTCAAGAGGAAGATATTAAAAATATTAAAAATTTATTAAATCAGTTTCATTTTTCTTATGGTGAAATAAATAATGATAATGCGCTTTTTTTAGCGAATTCTTTAGTAAAACATGTAGAAAATTTAAAAATGCAAAATAAACTCGATCATAACTTTAAACTAAATTTTACTTCCACTTTTATCCCACCTAACAGGGATTATCAAAATTTTGGCATTATGGCAGCTATTGATCATATCAATGCTTTAAAAGATTTAGTTAAACGCTTTCCAAAATTTGCAGATTTACCAAAAATTTATGGCGGGGGGTCATATGGAGGATATCTATCTTTACTCATAGCAAAAATAGCTCCTTGGTATGTGGATGG
>NZ_MJWQ01000074.1:1729-2704 GCF_001762325.1 Campylobacter sp. BCW_6871
TTTTGATGTTGTAGCAGTGCATGTTTTTTATCATTGTTTTTGTCAAAGGCGTTCGGATGTTGAAAAGTATTCAACATTAGCAGATTTTACAAAAGATGATTTAAAAATAATAGAAAAAGTGCTTCGTAAATACAATATTCCATGTGATCAATTAGCCAATAATACTGTAGTTAGTCATTGTGAATATTTGAGCGAGATTATGACAGAATTAAAAATGTTAAATCGATTGCCTTATGATTTTGAAGAAAGACTAAGTGCAACTTTTATTCCTTCGCGTGGAGAATATCAAAATTTTGGCATTATGGCAGCTATTGATCATATCAATGCTTTAAAAGATTTAGTTAAACGCTTTCCAAAATTTGCAGATTTACCAAAAATTTATGGCGGGGGGTCATATGGAGGATATCTATCTTTACTCATAGCAAAAATAGCTCCTTGGTATGTGGATGGTGTGATTGATAATTCAGGTTCGGCTTTGCCACCTTTAAATTATATTTTAGGAAGAGAAATGGAGGACGGTTGTGATTATGTTTTAAATAGTTCGCATATTTTAATAGAATGTTTTGTAAAAACCCACTGGACACGTAAAGAAAATTCACCTTATTTTTTTAATAATGAAAATTATCTTATTAGAACATTGTTAAATAAAGATCATTTGATTTTACAAAGTCAAAAAAATAAAAATATCATTTATGTGAGTTATCATAGCAAAGAAGATCCTTTAACTCCAGCAAATTTTAAAGAACAAACCATGCAAATATTAAAAATTTTAGGTTACGATGTAAGCTTAAATTTGATAGATGAAAATCAAATTGATGGAAAATTTATTAAAAATTTAGATCATGGTTGTGGTATACCTGATAAAGCCTTATTTAGAAAAGAACTTCCTTTAATGCTTGAAAAACTACAAAAAAGAAAATCTTTTATGCAAGAAAATTCCATCTCTTATCCTTGTGGGAATAAAGTATTTACTTT
>NZ_MJWQ01000075.1:0-8709 GCF_001762325.1 Campylobacter sp. BCW_6871
ACTCATCAGTTCTAAAAAATAAATTCTAGAAAATTGAAAGAAAGGTTTGTTAGAACAAAAATTAGAAAAAAATTCTATATCTAAAGAACTAGTTTCTAAAATCATCAATCTTGAATTTTGTAATTCATTTGAAAAATCTAAGATATGAAACATCATCCAAATGATCTCTATATCTTTTTCAAAAACAACAATATGTTGATGATTTTTATTTTGTAATAAAGCTTTAAATAAAATTCCATTTCCAAAACCATAAAAATACAATACAGGATAAAGTAGGTATTTGTCATTGTAAGTATTTAGCATAGAGTTTAATTCATTTATAACATTTTCATAAAGAAAAGTATTATCATTCGTATCTTTTAGATTGATATCAAGATTATCTTTACCTAAGATAAGTTCAAATTTGCTAGACTTGATTTCTTTTAAACTTTCTTTTAAAAGAATATTACCTAAAGCTTCAATATTTTTGTTAAAGAGCTCTTTTTGGGTAGGAGTGAAGGTCATTGGAAATCTCCTTGTTTTAAAGCATCACCAAATTCTATATCTTTACTAGCTTTTTTTCCTAAAAGTTCTTGATAAAATTTAGGATGTAGTCCAAAAGAAGGACGCACGGATTTTACATTTTCTTCGCTGAACATTTCACCTTTTTTGATATCCTTACTTGCATATAAGCTTCTTGCAAAAACACGGTTTTTAAGCGCCTTTTCATCTAGATCTAACTTACCATCGCCTAAAGCACTTTCGGCCTGTCTAACCGCATCTACCATAGCTTTAAATTCATCAAAATCAAGACTAAATTTACTGTCTTCACTTTCTATGCTTTTATCTAACATAAAATGCTTTTCTATCACTCTAGCTCCAAGTGCTACTGCTATAATGGGAGCTAAAGAGCCAAAACTATGATCGCTTAATCCCACTTCAACATTAAATTTTTCTTTTAAACTTACCATAGCTTTTAAATTCATATCTTCTATGGCAGCAGGATAAGCTGAAGTGCATTTTAAAAAGATGAGATCAGAATTTTTTTCTTCTTTAAAAATTTCACAGATTCTAAAAAGTTCTTCTTCTGTAGCAATGCCCGTTGAAACGATAGTAGGTTTTTTTTCTTTGGCGATTAAACGTACGAAATTTTCATCATTGGCTTCAAAAGAAGCGATTTTATAGGCTATAGGATCAAAGCGTTTTAGAAATTCTAAATCTTCTTTGGCAAAAGGACTTGAAAAACAAAGTATGCCTTCATTTTGTGCGGTTTCAAAGATTTGAGAATGCCATTCATAAGGGGTTTTTGCACTTTCATAAAGCTCATAAAGTTTTCTTTTATCCCAAAGCCCACCCTTGATGATAAAATCTTCTTTGTCGCTATTTAGCGTGAGGCTATCTGGAGTGTAGGTTTGGATTTTTATCGCATCAGCACCTGCTTTTTTGGCTGCTTTTATGCTTTTAAGTGCCATTTCAAGACTTCCTGCGTGATTTGCACTAAGTTCTGCGATGATAAAAACTTTTTTATCGGTGTTAAAATTTCCTATTTGCATACTTTTCTTTCTTTTGTAAATTTCCTACTAAAAATGATATATAATTATATTATATATTTCTTCAATTTATATATTTATATTATATAAATATTACGACTTTGTTATGATTTTGCTTGGTTTTCTTTAAAAAATGCTATATCGATTTAAATCATAGAATTTGTTCATTTTTTAATTTTTATATAATATAAATATATAAAATTATAAAATAAAATTTAATTATAACGATATATATTTAAGACTAATTAATAAGGAAATTTATGAAATTTTGTAAAAAATGCGTGATGCCAGATACTAAGCCTGATTTACATTTTGATGAAGATGGGGTTTGTGATGCATGTCGCTCTCAAGAAAGTAAAAATTATGAAATTGATTGGAAAGCAAGAGAAAAAGAATTTTTAGAGCTTGTAAAAAAATATAAAAAACATCCCATATATGATTGTGTTATAGGGGTAAGTGGCGGCAAGGATTCTCATTTTCAAACTATAAGAATGCTTGAGCTCGGGCTAAATCCTTTATGCGTGTGTTTTGAACCTAGTGTACCTACAAAAATAGGGCGTAAAAATTTAGAAAATTTAAATAAACTCGGTGTAGATTTAATTCATGTTAAAAGAAATCCTAAGGTATATAAAATTTTAGCAAGGGAAGGATTTCAAAGAACAGGAGATACTGAATGGCAAAATCATTTGGGAATTTTTACAACCGTTGTAAGAACGGCTGTAAATTTTAATATACCTTTGATGATTTGGGGTGAAAGTCCGCAGATAGAGTATGGTGGCCCTGCAAGCAGCAAAACAAGAAATACGCTTGATAGAACTTGGCTTGAGGAATTTGGGGGGTTATTGGGAAATAGGGTTTCAGATATGATCGGAGTACAAGGATTAACCGAGAAAGATCTTTATTTTTATACATATCCAAGTGATGAAGAGATACAAAAGGTTGGTTTGACTGGGCTCTTTTTGGGGTATTATTTTAAATGGGATTATAAGGTAAATCTTAAAGTATCTAAAGAGCACGGATTTTTAACTACAGATCGTCCCGTAGAAACCACTTATGAAAATTTTGAAAATTTAGATTGTTATTCTAATCATGTGCATGATTATTTAAAATACTGTAAATATGGCTTTGGTAGAGCAACAGATAATGCTTGCATTGATATTCGCTTGGGTTATATTGATCGTGAGCAAGGTGTAAAATTAGTCAATAAATACGATGGCAGAGTTCCAACAAAGGCTATTAAAAAATATCTTGAATTTAGTAGTTTTAGTGAAGAAGAATTTCAAAAAATTGTGGATTCTTTTACTAATAAAAAAATATTTAAACGTGATGAAAATGGTAAATTTATAAGAGATTATGATGGTTCTTTGGTAAGAAAAGATGAGTATATTTTAAAATGATAGCATTGATTGATTATAAAGCAGGAAATTTAAACTCAGTCGCTAAGGCTTTTGAAAAAATAGGAGTTACAAATTTCATAGCTAAAAATCCAAAAGATTTGCAAAAAGCAGATAAATTGCTTTTACCTGGGGTGGGATCTTTTAAAGAAGCGATGAAAAATTTAAAAGAACTTGGTTTTATAGAAGCTTTAAAAGAGCAAATTTTAGTACAAGAAAAACCTATTTTAGGCATTTGTTTGGGAATGCAGCTTTTTTTAGAAAGGGGCTATGAAGGTGGGGTTTGCGAAGGACTTGGTTTCATAGAAGGTGAAGTAGTCAAATTTGAAGAGGATTTGAATTTAAAAATCCCACATATGGGTTGGAATGAACTTGAAATTTTAAAACAAGAGCCTTTGTATCAAGGCATAGAAGATAAGAGCGATTTTTATTTTGTGCATTCTTTTTATGTGAAATGCAAAGATGAGTTTGTAAGTGCTAAAGCACAATACGGGCATAGATTTGTTGCATCTTTGCAAAAAGATCATATTTTCGCTACGCAATTTCACCCCGAAAAAAGTCAAAGTTTAGGCTTAAAACTTTTAGAAAATTTTGCAAGGCTTTAAATGTTAAAAACTAGAATTATCCCTTGCGTATTATTAAAAAATTTTCAACTTGTTAAAAGCATAGAATTTAAAGATTTTCGTACTATAGGACATTTAACTTCAACGATGCGAATTTATAATGCACGTAATGTTGATGAACTTATTATCTTAGATATAGATGCTTCAAAAAGTGGTGAGATAGACTTTGAAAGCATAGAAGATCTTGCTAAAGAATGTTTTATGCCTTTAACTATAGGCGGCGGGATAAAAACTCTTGAAGATATACAAAAGATTTTAAATTTAGGTGCGGATAAAATTTCTATCAATTCTAAAGCTTTAGAAGATATGGATTTTATAAGTAAAGCAGCAAATCGTTTTGGTTCTCAATGTATAGTTTGTTCTATAGATGTTAAAAGAAAAGGAGAACAACTTTGTGTTTATGATAGGGGAAATTTACTTGAAAAAAATCCTTTAGAACTTGCTTTAGAATATGAAAAAAAAGGTGCTGGAGAGCTTCTTTTAACTTCTGTGGATTTTGAGGGAAAAGCAAAGGGTTATGATTTAGAACTTTTAAAGATCTTTCAAAATAAACTTAAAATTCCTCTTATTATCAATGGAGGACTGAGTAATCCAAGTGATGGAGTTAAGGCTTTAAACTTGGGTGCTGATGCTTTAGCAGGGGCTTATATTTTTCATTTTTCTAAGTACACCCCTAAAGATGTAAAAGAAGAATTAGCTAAGCAAGGTTTTGCAGTTAGGATTATCTAATACAATATAAAAAAAATCTCCATCTTCTCTTGTGATGATAAAATTATTATTCTTATAAAGTTTTAAAGCCTTTTCATTATCTTTAAAAACACAAGCTTTTAGGGTTTTTATCTTTAAAATTTCAAAGGCGTATTTTTTGATTTCATTCATTAAAATTTGTCCTACGCCTTTTAAATCAGGTTTTGCATAAAGCCCAAATTCACAAGTTTGATTTGTGATGTTATTAAAATAAATTACACCAAAGGCTTGATTTTCTTTAAAAAGTAAAAAATATTTTTTACTTCTACTTGTTTTTAACTGTTTTATAAAATTTAGATGTTCTTCGAATTTGATTGATTTATTTAACATGAATTGACCAATGTTTTCATCATTACGCCATTGCCAAATAAGCTTTAGTTCATCTAGATTTAGTGTGATAAAATCTTTGTAAATAATCATTTTATAGTTCTAATTAGCTTAAAAGCTTCAGCATTTTTTAAACCCACTCTTAAACCCTGATATTGTGCTTGAAGTTTGATACCCTCTAAGCTTCTTGGATGTGGAAATTTGCAAAGTTCTGATTGATAATAAGACATGGCTTTGATTTTATCTTCTAAAGTATCACTAATGTCAAAAAATACATTAGGACTAAAACTTGTAGGATAATTCCATTCTGTAGATGAAAGTACTTCAAAACTATAAATTTCTTTTACGCTTTCATTAGCTAAAGGACGAGTTGCGGTTAAAACAGCCTTGAAAGTAATTTGATGATCGATATTTAAATCTTTAGCATAATGGGTAAAGATAATATCAGGTTTAAGTATATTTTTGATTTTTTCTATGCTTTTAATGATATCAAGTAAGGGCACACTATCAAAACGATTATCGGGAAATTTTTCCCTAAAAAGCTCTTTAATACCTATGCTTTGATTGGCTTTTAAAGCTTCGTTTTCTAAAATTTCAAATTCTTTATGTTCGATTTCATTTTTATCGGCAACGCGACTTGTTTTGCCTTCTCCAAGTATCAAAGCATAAGCTTCATGACCTTCTTTAATAAATTTTGAAACTGTTCCAAAACAGCCCAAGACTTCATCATCGGGGTGTGCGGCTATGATTAGGATTTTTTTCATAAATTTTAAATTCTCCTTTGAGGTGATTTTTTTTATTTTTAACTTTTTTAAATTCAATCTTTAAATTTTTAAGCTCTAAAAAAGCTTTAGGATAACTTGGCGCATCAAGCATTCTTATAAAATCAAATATTTTTTCTAAATTTGGATTTTCCAAAGAATTTAAACAGCTTTGATTAGGGGTTCTTCTTTTAAAAAATATTGGCTTTCCATTTTGAGGAATGGGTTTTGGATTGTTTTTTAAAATATAAGGAATCATTTTGAAAAAAATAATTTTTGAAGCTTTTTGATAAATTTTTTGAGCGCTATGTTTGGAAATATCTAATTTACATTTAAGATAAATATCACCTGCATCTAAATCTTTACAGACTCTTAAAGCAGAAATTTTTGTTTTTTTAATATTTTGTAAAATTAAATTTTGCAAAGGAGAGCCACCTCTACCAAAAGGTAAATCACTCATGTGAAAAACTATACATTTATAATTTTGATAAATTTCATCAGGAATGATGAAAGACCAATGTGGAAAAAATATATATTTTGGATTGATTTTTTGTATATAGTTTAAATTTAAATCTTCTTTTTTGGTGATTAGGTAAAATTTTATATATGGAAATTGACTTTTAAGTTTTTTATAATTTTTAAAATTCCAAGTTTTTAAGCTTGCGATGATTATTTTCATGCTACAAGTCTTTTGAAAATAAGAATTTTAGCGTAAAGATTAAGCTCTACCCCCCCCCTAAGTTCTAAATAAAACATCTCTTCACCTTCATCATAAATATAAAAATTATTTTTTAAATATAAGTTTAAAGCCCTTTTATTTTGCTTAAAAACGTAAGCTTTTAGGGTTTTTATCTTTAAAATTTCAAAAGCGTATTTTATAATTTCATTCATTAAAATTTGTCCTGCACCCTTTAAATCAGGTTTTGCATAAAGTCCAAATTCACAAGACTTAGCTGCGATATTGACAAAATCAATCACACCGATAATCTGTTCATCTTGAAAAACTAAAAAATATTTTTTGCTAGAATCTTGATGTAAATTTTTTAAAAATCTTAAATGCTCTTCAAAATCGATATGTTTTGTTTTCATAAATTGACTGATGTCTGGGTGATTACGCCATTTAAAAATCAGCTTTATTTCTTGAGAATTAAGTTCTGTGAAATTTTTAAGTTTTATCAATACTTATACTCCACTTCATAACCTTTTTGAGCTAGCCAATTGGCTAGTTTTTCTTGGTTTTTAACAACACAAATGGCTTTAAAATTTGCCTTTAAAAGTAGGGCTTCATTGACCAAAGAACTTGCACTGATGATGAGTTTATTGCTTTCATTCATCAATTTTGCAAGATTTTCATGATCGATAAATAATCTAATATTGTTATGTAATTTTGCAAATTTTTGCAATTTTTTAAGATTGGGATTAGAAGAGCTGGTTGCGATGCTGATAGCTTTTGTTTTGGGTAATTCGCTAGCGATTTGCAAGGAGAGATTTTTTATATCAGTTCCACCCATGCAAATAAAAAAATCATATTTTTTTTCTCTATTTTCTTTAGCCTCTTGATAAAATTCTTCCCTGATTAAGGCATAAGAAAAACCACATCTTACTTCGCATTTAAAAGGCACTAAACCTTCATAATCACTTGCTTTTGAGTAAGCATTGACATTGAGCAAAATGTCACAATGATGAGGCTTTATTTCATCATCAAAGCTTAAGATTTTCACCCCTGTTTCAAGCTTGATCAGCTTTTCATCATCTACGCTGATGCCATAGTGATCAATGATAAGAAGTTCAAATTTTTCTTCTTTGATGAGATTGATAAGCTCGTAAATACTTTCGCTATTAAGCTCATAAACAGGATAAGGAATTTCATCGATCAAAGAGCCTTTTAAAGATAAACAAGCAAAGCTTACATCATCATATTGTTTAGCTAAGACTAGATCGCGTTTAATGTGTCCAAAGCCTATTTCACTGGAGCTATCACTCCTAAAAAGAACTTTCATGATTTGCCTTATAAAGTATTTTTGCAAATTCTAAATCTTGCATGGTGTCTATATCGCAAACTAAATTTCTTGGTAATACAAATACACTAGAATGAGGTTTAAACATAAAATCTTCTTCAAGCCAAGCTTTACTTGTGCCAAAATAAAAAGCCCCTGCATCATGATAAGCTTTTGTTAAGTCTTGTGAACGACTTTTGTAATGTTTTTCATCAAACATATAAACTTGATTGTTTTTATTTAAATAAAAAGCTCTTTGTATAGGATACTCAAACTCAGTAGCGGCAAATAAAAACTTGCTTCGATTTTGGATAAATTGTTCATAGGCTTGTTTTAAAATGTCTTTATTTAACAAAGGAGCGGTAGCATAAAGGCAGCAGACATTATCATAAATTTGATTTTGACTTTGTAAAATTTCTATGGCATTTTGCACCACAGCGGTACTTGATGTATAATCATCACTTAAATTTTCATCACGCACAAATGGAGCTTTTGCACCGTATTTTAAGGCTACTTTTATGATCTCTTCATCATCGCTTGAAAGCACTATTTCATCAAAAATACCCGAATTTAAAGCATTTTCTATGCTATAAGCGATTAAAGGTTTACCTAGAAAATCAATGATATTTTTTCTAGGAATTCTTTTTGATCCACCACGAGCAGGGATGATGCAAAGATTTTTCATAGTTAAGCCTTGTTTTTTGTGTTTTATTTTACTGAAATTTAAGTATAATTGTCTTTAAAATACAATAAAATGATACAAATAGGGTGGGAATAATGCTTATAAACCAAACCTTTGAAATTGATTCTTGTGATGATGTAGAATTAAATATAAAAAGAACTAGTAAACTTGAATACCGTATAAGTTATGATGATAAAAAAGATATCAAAGCTATAGTTTTTATAGTGGGTGGTTTTGGAGCCAATGCAAATATTTCTTTTTTAGATTTTGATAGAGAGTATATTGCTAAAAATTTTAATGTTGTAGCGGTGCATGTTTTTTATCATTGTTTTTGTGCAAGACAAAGTATCGATCAAAAGTACAATCCAAAGCTTATTCCTAATCAAGATGATTTAGAGCGTATCAACGGTATTTTAAAAAATATTAATTTAGGGCATTTGTTGGCTAATGAAGATAATTTTGAACAAATTATTCCTCTTATAGAGCAAAAAGTTAATGAAATGAAACAAGCAGGTTTGGTTGATGAAAGCCAAAAAATAGAACTTTTTTGCGATTTTGTCCCACCTAATGGAGACTATCAAAACTATGGCATTATGGCAGCTATTGATCATATCAATGCTTTAAAAGATTTAGTTAAACGCTTTCCAAA
>NZ_MJWQ01000075.1:8759-11975 GCF_001762325.1 Campylobacter sp. BCW_6871
CATATGGAGGATATCTATCTTTACTCATAGCAAAAATAGCTCCTTGGTATGTGGATGGCGTGATTGATAATTCGGGTGTTTGCTTGCCATTTTTGGCGTGCATTTTAGGAAGAGAAATGAATCAATGTGAATTTTATTTCGAAGAAAGTGGTCATAGGCTTTATTGTTTTGTGTATAAATATTGGACTAGGAATATAAATTCTTTTTATTATTTTGGGGATGAGAATTATTTAATCAGAGCAATTTTAAATTCAAATCATCTTAAAATTCAAGCAAATATTGATAGTGATATCGTTTTTTCGAGTTATCATAGTATACAAGATATAGGTGCGCCAGTGCAAAACAAAATAGAGCTTTATAAGTGTTATCAAGAGTTAGGATATGATGCCACTTTACATTTGATAAAAGATGAAAGTGATGTAGATGGTAGATTTATAAAAAGTTTAGAACATGGGCTTAGAATGACTGATAGAGCTTTATTTAGAAAAGAACTTCCTTTAATGCTTGAAAAATTGCAAGGAAGAAAATCTTTTATGCAAGAAAATTCCATCTCTTATCCTTGTGGAAACAAAGTGTTTACTTTTAAAGATGTGGGAGATAAAATTGAATTAGAGATAATAAACTAAAATAAAGACAAAGGATATATAAAATGACAGCATATTTACATATAGGAACTACCAATACAGGAAATCAAGAAAAACAAGGTTTTTTGATGCAAAATGAAGAAAAGCTTTTGCAAAAAGGTTATATTTACCCAAAAAGTCTTAGAGTGGCAAATAGACACTGGGCTTTGGTGGATATGGTTTTAGAGTTGGTTCAAAAGGAAAATATTTTAAAAGAGAAAAGTGTTTTAAGTCATATCACAAATGAAAGACTTCTTAGAACTATAGAAAATTTTAAAAGTGAAAGTGCTTTACATAAAGATAAAAAATTTATTTTTTCAGCTGAGGGTATAGTTTGGGATTTTTCTACCAAAAAACATGTAGAAATTTTAGAAAAGATTATGAGAGAGTTAGGTTTTACTCAAGTTTATATTATTGTATATTTTAGGGATACTTTGGGTTATTTAAACTCACATTGTTCTCAAGATCATAAAAACAATATGGGATATTATTCTGCTGATTTTGCCCCACAAGATCATCCTAGAAAATATATTTTTGACTATGAATGGATTTGTAAAACTCATACTGAGGTATTTGGAGAAGAAAATTTGATAGTAAGACTTCTAAGGGAGGATTATGTAGGAGGGACTTTGCTCAAGGATTTTGTTTATCATTTAGGACTTGAATGGGATGAGAGTTTTGTTTTAAAACAAACCAAAAATGAAAGTTTTAATCTTTTAGGAATGGAGCTTATGTCAAGATTAAATCAAAAAGATTTAAAGCAGGATAATCTTAATTCTTTGCTTTTTATGGCAAGAAGAAAATTTGAAGGCAGTAAAGAAAAAAGATTAAAATTTGCAGTGCAAAAAGATATTGCTAAGGCTTATGTGGATTATTTTGCTTCTTCGCTTGAATGGGTAAAAAACAAATATTTCCCGCATAAAAATTCTCTTTTTGCTCCTATAAATTGGGAAGAATACGAACAAAATTATACTTTAACTCATACACTAAGTAAAGACTGGGATGATGTGGCGGATTTTATAGCACAAATTATTGTTTCTAAGAATGAAATCATCAGTTCTTTAAAAGAACAGCTTGAACTTGCAAGGAAAGATTAGTCTTTCATTGCAAGTTCAAGCATTTTTTTGATATTTTCAAAGCTTTCAAAATTTTCAGGTGTGATAAATTCTGCTTTTAAGGGTTTTTTATAAAATTTTTCTATTTCAGCAACCAAAGCCATGATATCGATACTATCGATAAAATCTTCACTTACTAGATTTTCCATACTCTCATCGATATCTGTTCTTTCTATATTGATAAAAAAGTGTTTGATTTCTTGCATTTTTACTCCTTTGGTTTTTTGAAATTATAAAATATTTGTTTAAACAAGTTCTTTTAAAACTTTCCTATCAATTTTACCATTTTGATTGAGTTTAAATTTGTCAATTTTAATAAAATTTTTTGGGATCATATAAGAAGGTAATTTATCTTTTAAAAAAGCTTTAAAATTAATCTCATCTTTGCTTTCATAAAAACAAATAATATCTTCTTTAAAAATACAAGCACTATTTTTTACACTTGCATGAGAATTTATCACACTTTCTATTTCTCCAAGTTCTATCCTATGCCCCATGTATTTGATTTGATTATCCGCTCTTCCATAGCATAAAAGTTCGCCAAATTCATTATAAGAAACAATATCTCCTGTTTTATAGAGCAAATCTAAATAATTATCATGCAAAGGATTTTGTATAAAGGCTTGTTTGGTTTTTTCTTTGTCATTATAATACCCTAAAGACAAAGAAGTTCCACGCACGAAAAGCTCCCCTTTAATGCCTATTTGTTTAGGACTTATGAAATTCATATTTTCATCAAAAACTAAAAGTTCTGTGTTTTTACACGCTTTGCCTATGGGTAAAAGTTCTTCATCTTTAAAAGTGCGATTGATGATATAAAAAGAACATACATCAGTGATTTCTGTTGGACCATAAAGGTTGGAAAACAAAGCATTGGGTAAGTGTTTACGCCAAATATTTAGCTGTTTATTGGGCATGATTTCACCACAAAAAAGTATCTTTTTTAAGGCATTTAAACTAAAATTATTCAAAGCTTCAGTATTTGCAAAATAAATCAGCACTGAAGGTACCCAAAATATAGTGCTTACTTTTTCTTTTTCAAGGCATTCTAAAATTTTATTTGGAAAGGCAAAAAGATGATTAGGTAAAAGATGTAAAGTCGCTCCTGATTTTACACTTGAAAAAATATCTAAAATGCTATTGTCAAAATAAAATGGCGCTTGATTGGCTAAAATTTCATTCTCATCAAATTTAAAAGTCTCACATACCCAAAAAGTATAATCAATCACACTCTTATGGGCTATGCTTACTCCTTTAGGAGTGCCTGTACTCCCACTTGTAAAAAGAACATAAAGTAAATTAGTATCTATGTGTTTTTCTTTTGCATTTTTTATTAAACTTTCATCTATATTAAAACTTTCAAAGTCCTCTGTATAAAGCGTAGGCAAATTTAAGTTAAAATTTAAATCTTTTGAAGTGATAAAAAGTTTAGGTTTTAAAACCTCTATGACTTTTTCTACTCTTTCTTTAGGACTTTT
>NZ_MJWQ01000076.1:0-870 GCF_001762325.1 Campylobacter sp. BCW_6871
ATCTAAAGAGTGATTGAAATTTTCTATATTTTGATAAACTTTTTCTAAAAATTCCAAAGGTAAAATAAAATCTTTACTGAGTATGTTTTCTAAAATTTGTTTTAAAGCTAAAGCATCGTCTAAAAATCTTTTAGCATTATCTTGATCTTTTTGTATTTTTTCTTTGAATTTAACTAGGAGTTTATCACTTCTATTTTTAGTTAAACTTTTTGGAAGTTCAAATTTAGGTTTTTCTTTTGTAAGGAGTTTTTCACAACATTCTTTAAAGGAAAGTTCTTCAGTAAAATTAATCCTTGCTCCACCTTCAGTGGCATTGTAAAATTTAGCTTTTTGTTCGTTGCAAGCAAAAAGATATTCAAGCTTTATGCGATAATCATTCCAAGCAATATGAGTTAAAACTTCACCTTTACCTGCATAGGCGGTGACTTTAAGTTTATCTATATTTTCCTCACTACTAAATTTCTCCCCAAAAGCAAAACCTTTTGAGTGTGAATTTCCTTTTTCATCAAAAGCTAAATCTTGTCCTATCATGATAATATTTTTAAATCCTAAAGCCAAAGCTAAAGTATAAGAAAAATGACTTACATGAGTACCTGTATCAATATAGCCAAAGTCGCTAAGATTGAAGCGTTGGTATAAAGCTTTATTTCTTAAAATAATCATACAATTTTCAGCCTTTAAACTACGCGCGACATTAGGATGTGTAGCACACTCAAGAGCAATAATGCTTTGTTTTAAATTTTCTTTATTTTGAAAAAATTTTATTGCCCAATCACTATAGTCTAAATTGGTAACATAATCAGGTATTATGCCTTCTTTTTCAAGCATACTTAAAGCCCCATCAGCACAAAAAATCACTGCTTTATCTTG
>NZ_MJWQ01000076.1:920-1628 GCF_001762325.1 Campylobacter sp. BCW_6871
AGCTTTAAGTAAAGAAAGTTGTTTAGCTAAACTAGGTCCTGCAGAAACTACTATAGCATTTTCGAATTTGTTTTTTCTTTCACTTAAGATTCTTTGAAAAGGAATGCTTTCAAGCATAGAAGGGATGTTTTGTAAAAACTGTCCATGTGTTAGCAAAGGTAAAAAACAAGAAATATCTGCATTTCTTATTGCTACAGCTGCACTTTTAATACAAAGTTCATTCAAAGATAAAATAGAAGTTTCATAGTATTTAAGATAATAATGCGAGCTAATAAACATTTCATATAAACTTAAATACTCTAAAATGCTTTGTTGATCAAAAACCATAGCAATATGAATTTCCACATCCTTGGCTGCTGCATCAAACAATATCACTTGATAAGTTTTTAGCTCTTCACTCAAATCCAATGCACTTAAAGCTAGGATAAAAAGTTCTATTTCACTTTCAAATACAAAAAGATGTTTATAGTGTTTAGCTAAATTTTTAATAAGCAAAGCATTGCCTATACCATAAATACATATAAAAGGATATCTAGGAGTTTTTTCTAAAATACTTTGATAGAAAAAATTTAATTCTTCTTCTAAGTTTTCATACATGAAAACATTATGAGTTTTATCAAAGATATTTAAATTTTCATCTATATTAAAACGAGAACAAGTTTTATTTTGTATGAAATTTAAAAGTTTATTTCCTAAGGGTTCATTTAC
>NZ_MJWQ01000077.1:0-1396 GCF_001762325.1 Campylobacter sp. BCW_6871
AGAAGCTACTCTTAAAAAAGGAGTGTGATGATATAAACTTTCTTTTTCATCTAATTCTTCTTGATTAGCATAAAGATTAATCCTTACCTTAACCCTTCCATGCTCATCAGTATAAATAGTATTTCTCTCACTTTCTATATCCTTACTCTCTCCTATAACAATACCTTGAGTGCTATTAGGAGCTTTAGGTTTAACTTTAAAACTTGGAGTAAAGATAATATTCTTTTTTAATAAAGTTAAAGTATTGGAATAAGATTTACTTAAATTTAAATCTTTTAAATTTAAATGATCATTAGTATTAATAGAATTAGCTAAGATGGCATCATCAATTAAGATTTGAGTATTAGCAATAATAATAAAGTCTTTAAGCAAAGAAGCTTTATCTTGTTTTTCTTCATCTTGATTTTTTATTTCTTCTTGATGATTAAACTCCTTATAATTTAAAGTGATAAAATCTCCTAAGCTAAGATGATAAATATTACTTTTTGCTAGTAAGCTTTCATTTAATACTAAGGCTCTTTTTTCTTTAAGAGAAGGCTTAGTCTTTAAATCAATGCTTTTTGTAAAAGAATATTCACTCTCATAAAAATGTTCATTATAATAAGCCTTGTTATTAAGTTCTTGTTCATAAGGAACTTTACTAGAGTGTAAGGATAAAAGATTTAAAGGAGTATTGGCATTGATACTAGAATGTGTAAAAGAATTAGTTCTTAAGCTTTGTTCTTTATAAATAGAAGAAATACAAGCTTGATTTAAAATATTATTAACATTAGGATTATATTCTATCTCTTTATTTTTTACATTTTTATATACATCACAAAAATAAATAGTGTTCTCATCTTCATAAAAAAAGATTCCATTATTATGGCTTAATCTTGTAATAAAGTCTAAATCACTTTCATTGTATTGAGAGATGAGTTCTTGTTTTTCATAATTAAAATGTATATTAGAATAATCAATTTCTTTATGTAAGATATCTTGATAAAAACTAAGGGTTTGTTTAATCACTTCTATAATATTAGTATGAGTATAAATACGATTGGCTTTATTTAAAGAAAGTCTTATCAAGACTGATTGAAGCTTAAAAGAAAAAAAATGCTTGTATTTTATTTGCTTAGTATTTGAAGCGCTATCATTAATATTTAAAGCACTTTCATGATTAATACCTAGATATTTTATATAAGTGATAATTCCTTTATAATTTTTAACTTCATTTGTGTCAAAATTTAAAGTATTGTTTTCATAAGGATTATGAATACTTAAAATAGCTTCTTGATCGATTAAAACATTAGGATGAAAATTAAAATCTTGACTTAGATTAAATAAGCTTTCATCTAAACTTTCAAAAAAGCCTTCACATTCTATAGAAAAAAGTTCTTCAAGACTTTCTTTGATA